>JADLHE010000237.1 GCA_020848965.1 Saprospiraceae bacterium | reverse complement strand
CGCTTGGCTGCTGAGCAAAGGCGATATGGATGCGGGGCAATTGGTCTCGTTCGTGGTTTATACGGCAGTCATCGGCGGCGCAATAGCTGGATTGAGCAATTTTTACACGGAAATCCTTGGGGCTATTGGTGCCACGGAGCGCATCCGGGATATTTTGGAGGAAAAAAGTGAAATAGAAATTGGAGGCGGCCAAACAATTGCGAAGCAACTACAAGGTGAGATTTCTTTCAAAAACGTGAAATTTACCTACCCCACCCGTGACGATATTCAGGTGTTGAAAGGCATCAACCTCCAAGTCGCCGCAGGCGAAAAAGTGGCTTTGGTAGGGCCAAGCGGCGCAGGGAAATCAACCATCGTGCAGCTTTTGCTCAAGTTTTATGGCATTCAATCGGGCGATATTACCGTGGACGGCCAGAGTATTTACGGCATGAACACCACGGCTTACCGTCAAAATATCGCCCTTGTGCCGCAAGAAGTGCTGCTGTTTGGCGGCACCATCCGGGAGAACATTCTCTATGGAAAACCGGGTGCTACCGATGCTGAAATTTTGGACGCTGCCCGACAAGCCAATGCCTTGGAGTTCATCCAACGCTTCCCTGATGGACTGGAAACCATCGTTGGCGAGCGAGGCATCAAACTCTCCGGCGGCCAACGCCAACGCATTGCGATAGCGAGGGCCATTTTGAAAAATCCGGCCATACTGCTGCTTGATGAAGCCACGTCCAGCCTCGATGCCGAGTCGGAAAAAGTAGTGCAGGAAGCCCTCGAAAAACTGATGGAGGGCCGCACCAGCATCATTATTGCGCACCGCTTGGCGACCATTCGCAACGTGGACAAAATCTGCGTGCTGGACGGCGGGCGAATCGTGGAGGAAGGTACCCACGAGGAGCTTTCGGCAATGGAGGACGGCCTTTACAACAGCCTTTCCAAACTTCAATTTCAAGCCGCATGAGCACTAAAACCAAGCTGATGGCCTTCTTGGCTATTGTCGGTCTGCTCGGCATCATTGTGCTGTATGTGCTTGAATTTCAATGGTTTCAGAACTATTTCGGATTGCAAAAATTGATTTTGAGTGCTTTGGTAATGGGCGTGGTGACGGGGCTGGCACTTGGTTTTTTCATTCAAAAAAAGGTGAAAGAACAAGTGGAGAGAATTCAGCTTTGGGCTACCTGCCTACTGGTCCCTGTAGTGCTGATGCCCTTGTTGGCCAGCCTTGCCAACCGCCTTTTTGCGGAGCAACCAAGGCCAACTGCCGTCGAATTTTGGGAGGAAAAAGCATACGTGATGAACCGCTACGGCCAAATCAAGGGCGAGCGCTCCGAGGCAAGCGGCTACTATGTTTTTGTGGTGAAGGACGGCTCGATGGTGCGCTTGGAAAGTGACCACCCGATGTTTCCAACGGCCAAGCAAGGCGATACGGTGGAAGTGCCCGTGCGGAAAGGGCTTTTCGGCGTTGAGTTTGTGGATTGGTAAAATTAGGCGAGAATGCCCAGTTCCTTCGCTTTCTGGATGGCCTGGGTTCGGCGCTTTGCGTCAAGTTTCAGGAAGAGGTTGGAGGAGTGCGTTTTGACGGTATTGAGCGAGAGAAAAAGCCGGTCGGCAATTTCTTGATTGGAAAGCCCCTCTGAAATTAGTTGCAGCACCTCCATTTCCCGTTTGCTGATGCCAAATTTTGCGGCGTGTGACTCGTTCGGCGGTAGCGGTTGCATGGCCGTTGGGATGGTTTGGACTTCTGGTATTTTCCTGGGCTTGGTCAATCTAAGCCCCATCCAAACGCCCAACCCGGTAAAGAAAACGGCTACGGTGCCGATATAGAACTCCAGCTTCAAATCCTTGATAATGTATTGATACTCAACGAACTTCAACAGTGCCGTGAGTGCTGCCAAGGCAAAACCGTATATGAGGATGGTGCGCTTCAAGCTGGTTTAGTTTCAGGCAAATATAGGGCAAAAAAAAGGCGGCCATCACACTGGATGGCCGCTGGCGTCATTTACTCTCACTAATTGTATGAAACTATATCTTTCGGTCTTTTTGTGGATAACGCAAACTTAGTTTGCAATGTTTGATTTTGCTAGGGTCTTTTTAAAAAAGTGTGCCAAAAAAGCGCTCTTTATCAGTTTGTTAGGATTTTTATTTAAGGTGTTCTGAACAAGCGGAAAGGTTGGTTAGGATTTTGATTTTTATCGCCTCGGTTCTTTTTTTCCCGCCAGTATCATTTCCACCGATTTTTGAAGCCTGTTCTGCCGGGTTTCGGGGCGCTTGGCTTCGGTTATCCATGTCACGTACTCTTTTTTGCAGGTATAGGAAAAGCCTTCAAAAATCGCTTTTATGCCCGGGGTTTCATCCATAAGTTGCTGAAAATCAGGCGGTATGGTTATGGTGCGTTCTTCGGCGTCTTCCTGAACCGTGACCCGCACGCTGTCGCCGGGCCACTTGCCCAATTGCTCCCGAATGTCTTTCCTGATTAAGCAAAAAACGCAGTCCCCGCCCATGCTTTTCAGCAAGCCCCGGTACTCAATGCCGTCGTAGGTGATTTTCACTTTCACTGCTTTTTTCCCGAAAGTCTCTTTCAAATCAAAGGGAAACGGGATAATAGCATTTTGAGGTAGGCCGTCCACGGCTTCCATGATGCCTGTGAATTCGATGATTTTGGACATAAGAAATAAGTTTCAGGCGAATTTACAAACCAGCAACAGAATCAAACCGAGCAGCATCACGATTTTTGCCTGTTGGCTGGCTTTGCTGTAGTCGGTTTTTTGATTTGCTTTTTGGATGCTGCGCAACAAGACGACCAACGGAACTGCCACCCCCATTGCGGTGAAAGCCGCACTGATGTACTCCTGTCTTTTGAGGAGCCAAAGCACAAACCATAGAAGCGAAAACAGTAGTGCAACCCCTATGCACAAGGCCCAGTTTTTGGCGGTTTTTTCACCAAAACGAATGGGAAGGGTTTGAAGGCCGAGCTTTGCGTCGCCTTCCATGTCCTCGATGTCCTTCACGATTTCACGGACCAAGGTGGAAAGGAATGCAAACCAAAGATAGCCGCCGAATAAAATCGCAACTTCTTCCCCCGCTTCGCCCATCTGCCGGAAGTTTTCCCGGTCGGCAAATAGCACGACGCCCGCCACAAAAGCACAGAACAGCGCCACCACCACATTGCCGATGAGCGGTAATTGTTTGAAGGATTTTGAATAGAAATAAAGCAGTGAAACAGCGCTGGGATAAATCAGTACCAACGGTAGTTTTTTTACATAAAGCGCTAAATACCAAGCAATTGCGAAGCCAATGAGGATGCTGGCTATGTAGAATGCCCAGACTTTTTGCTTCGTAAAAATGCGGTTCACGAAAACGCCTTCCGGTTTGTTTATCAGGTCGGCTTCGTAGTCCAGCAAGTCGTTGATGAGGTAGCCGCCTGCGGCGATGAGTAGGGTGGTGAGCACCAAAAGTGAGAAATGGGCAAGGTCTAGAATGGGTGAAAATCCGGCAGATTTCAGGGCGGGCACCAGCACTAGGTATTGCAAAAGGTACTGCGTGAGTGCAGCAATGGCAAGGTTGGGGAAACGGATTAACTTGAAAAAAGCCGCAAGTTTCATCTGGCGAAGGTAGGCCAGTTGCCGTTCAACTTCATCACTTTTTCAATCACATCCCGTGCGCAGCCTTCGCCGCCTTTCAATGGGGAAATATAATGGCTGATTTCCCGGATTTCTGGCACGGCATCGGCAGGGCAGGTGGCCAAACCAACCCGGCGCATGACCTCATAGTCGGGGAGGTCGTCGCCCATGTAGAGGATGCCGTCTTCGTCAAGGTCGTAGGCATCAAGGAACTCCTCGTAGGCTTTCAACTTGTGCTGAATGCCGTAGATAATGTCCACAATGCCAAGGTCGTTCAGGCGGATGTTCACGCCCTCCGATTTGCCCTTGGTCAGTATCAAAATGCGGTAGCCTTCCTCCACGGCCATGCGCAGTGCCTGCCCATCCCGCACACTCATATTGCGCAGCAACTCGCCCTTCTCCGTGACCTGCACTTGCCCGTTGGTCAGCACGCCGTCCACATCAAAAATGAAGGTGTGAATTTCCTTGAATTTGCTCAGGATATTGCCCGCATGGTGGAAGCCCTCGTTGTTGTTCGGTGGATACATGTTGAAGTTCGACAGTTTGGCAGTTGGCAGTTTGCAGTCAGTTGGCAGTCTGTTTAGTTAGACAGTTGGCAGTTTGCAGTCTGTTTGCAGCCTGATTAGTTCGGCAATCAAGTACAATAAAGCAGTGCCCGACTGCCAACTG
>JADLHE010000236.1 GCA_020848965.1 Saprospiraceae bacterium | reverse complement strand
TCGTGAGCGACCCCGCCACCGGATGGTCATTGAAGAAGCTCAGTTTGTCCGATTTGTCCTGTAAGGCCAAGGCGTACAGCAGCGGGAAATAGTGGTCCGTCGTGGGTATGGCCAGCTTGGCCGCCTTGTGCAAAGCCTCGTACTTGACCAGCGCCTGGTGGTCGTGCGCCTCGATTTTCTGCTTGAAGATTTCGTTCATTTCCAGCGCCCAATCGAAGCCAAAATGAGCGTTGAAATCACTGCCACTGCGCAGCTGAATCATGCCGAGGTTGTGTACCATATTGCCGCTGCCCATGATGAGCACGCCCTTGTTCCGTAGGGCGGAAAGCTGCTTCGCAAGGTTGTAGTGGTAGTAGGCGTCCTTGGTATAATCCAAGCTCAACTGAATGACCGGAATATCGGCATTCGGGTAAAAATTATTGAGGATGCTCCAGCAGCCGTGGTCGAGGCCCCAGTCGAAATCTTCCCCAACCGTCGTGGTGGTGATGCTGCTTTTGGCCTCCTGCACCAACCACGGGCTGCCCGGTGCGGTGTACCTGACGTTGGAAAGTGCATCGGGGAAGCCCCCCAAATCATAGATGGTCGGCGGCTTGTTCATGGCCGTCACGAAGGTGCCTTTCGTCTCCCAATGTGCTGATATACATAGGATTGCGGTAGGCTTTGGCAAACGGGCACCCAACTCCCGCCAAGTGCGGGAGAACTCATTTTCCTCGATGGCGTTCATCGGCGAGCCATGCCCGACGAAGAGTACGGGCATGCGCTCGGTGTTCGACCAGTTCTCGGTCATTTTGCCCAGTTCTCGGCAAGCGGTGCTGGCCCCAAACGGTATCAGGGCAAGTGATTTGATGAAATCTATTCGTTTCATTTTCTAGTGATTTAGTCCTTTTTGAACTCGCCCAAAATGCGCAATTCTACCTCGTTGCTCACCATCATCTCCGGCAAATTGACACCGATGCCGAAGTCCAAGCGGTTGATTTTGCCCGTGGCCTTGATGTCGATTTCGGTTTTTTTCGCCCGCTCGTTGTACTCAGGGCCGCCCAACACGACGTCCAATGAAACGGGCAAGGTCTTGTCCTTGATGGTCAGGTCGCCCACCAATTTCCATTTATTGCCCATGATGCGCTTGAATGACGTGCTTTTGAAGGTCATGGCCGGGTATTTTGCCGCATCGAAATAATTGGCACTTCTTAAATCCCCGTCCCGCATTTCATTGTCCGAGTTGAAAGAAGCAGTCTCAGCACTGAACTCGAAGACAGCGTCAGAGAAGTCCTCTTTCGAGGCGGTGATTTTGGCGGTGTACGCCTTGAAATTGCCGTCCACCTCCGAAATCATGTGGTGGTTGACGGTGAAGCCCACCCGTGAATGGCCTTTGTCCAGCGTCCAAGTTTGTGAAAAAGCGCTGGTGAAAAACAATACCAAGAACGCTGTTAAAACTGCATTTTTCATGATTAAACAAGATTTATGAAAGGTGAAAAATAAGGTTGGGATGACACCTTGATGATGACAATTTTAGCTGCCAAACATGGTACAAAGTGCCTCAGTTTTCCTTTTTCGATAGCACGGAATCGAGGGCATATTTACCACCACCTAACAGCGCCAAAGCAAGGTAACCAGCCAAATAAAGCAACGAGTGCTCTTTGTCGCCAAATGGGTCGGCAGCATGTACGATGGCCCCTGCGACCAGCATTGTGAAGGCCAGCGGAACAGCCGCCCATTTTGTTTTGAAGCCCACCAATACCATCACTGCACAGACGACTTCTGCCAGTACCGTCAGCACCAGCGAGGGCGTTTCGCCAATTCCTATGGGGTCTGCAAAGCCCATGTCGCCACTGAGCATTTGCTGCAATTTTGGAATGCCATGGGTGAGCATCATGCCGCCGAAGCCGATGCGAAGCACGAGCAATGCCAAGTCAAGGTTGTTTCTGAAAAAACTCATAACTATAATGTATTTTACTGATTTTCAATCGTTTAAGTGCTTCGCAAAAAACGCCAAGGTCCTTTCCCATGCCAGCTTCGCTGCCGCTTCGTTGTACCTCGCCTGTGAGGTGTCATTGTGGAATGCGTGCTGCACACCGGGGTATAGGTACTGTTCATAGCGGATATTTTTTGCTTTCAAAGCCTCCTCATAAGTGGCCATGCCAGCGTTCACCCGCTCGTCCATTTCGGCGTAGTGTAGCTGCACGGCGGCCTTGATTTTTGGCACATCGGCGGCCTCTGGTTGGCGACCGTAGAAGGCCACGGCAGCCCGCAGGTTCGGCAGGTGTACCGCCAAACTGTTGCTCATGGCACCGCCCCAGCAGAAGCCGACGCAGCCGAAATAGCCGTTGCAGTCCTCCCGTTGCGCCAGCAAATCAAAGGCACGGATGAAGTTTTGCAAAGAGTCCTCCTGCTTCAAGGTCTGGAAAAGCGACCGGGCCTCGTCCTCATTGGCAGGCGTGCCGCCGAGCGGGGCGAGGGCATTGGGCGCAAGGGCGAGGTAGCCCGCCTTGGCTGCCCTCCGTGCCACGTCCTCGATATGGGCGTTCAGCCCCCGGTTCTCGTGAATGACCACGACGGCGGCGTATTTTTTCTTCTTTTTCGGCCTCGCCAAATAGCCCTTCATCTCGCCCTGAGCGCCCGCCCATGTGACGTATTCCGTGTGCAGGTCGTCGCCCTGCGTCCGATTGGCGGGGGTGCAGCCCGTTTCAATCAGGGGCAAAACGGCCAGTGCCGCCGCCATGCCGCCCGTCAGCTTGGCGAGGCGTTCGAGGAACTCCCGCCGGGGCAGGGGCTTGTGGGTGTACTCGTCGTAGAGGTTGATGATGTCTTGATTCATGTGGCGATTTACGATTTTGAGATTTACGATTTACGATTGGGGAGCCACCATGAGGTGACATCTTTTTAGCTTCGAGAAGTATGCAATTTAGCAGTGCATTAAAAGCGAAAAAGGTGTCATCTCGAAGTCATGCCTCCTTCACTTTTTAATATTTTGCATTTAGTTTTAAGCACAATTTCATCTTCAGTTATTTCCTTTACCTTCATTGGCTTTAATTTCCACCATTCATGATTAAGGCTTTGTCCAAAGCTTTTAAAAATTGGATAGTCAATCTCAATGCAAGCGCTGCTTTTAGGGTTCATAACTTTTAGGCCAATTGGCGCACCCTTATATTGAAGCCAAATTTCATCGTACACTTTTAATTTTTCTACTTCAATTGAAACCCTCTCCAAATCAGTCTCTCTCCCAATCCTTACCATTCCTCTTGGTATTGTATCAATTTCTCCTACTGAATTTTCACCTATAATCAACACACCTGCGTAGAAGTCAATTAAACCTGAGCCATAATCAATGGGGCAATGTTCTTTCAGCTTAAAAGTCAGCTTCCTTTCTTCACACTCGAACTCTTTAATTTTTGAATTTCTCGAAAAATAATACTCAATATCCTCTATAAAAAAGATTGAATCTTGAATGTGGTCAAATCTGCCAAAACTGACTTCGTAGGCAGCAATATCACAGGTTGTATGTACAACATAAAAACTGCTATCTGAATTTAGTTGTAGCTCAGAGGTACTACATGTACCATCACAATAAATTTTATCTAAATCGAATAACGCAGTTTTCAGCGAACAACTGGCGACAATTGTAAGTGCTAAAATCCCAACCATCAAACGAATCCTATTCGGTATTCTCATTTCTCCTACACGTAATTCAAGTATTCTCAAAACCGCCGCCATAAGATGACACCTTTTTCCCTTTGAAAATCCTGCGAAATTTCAAGTTTCAAGCAAGGAAAAAAGATGTCACCTTATGGCTCGTTACTTGCGGTATTTTGTCACCCTTTCATCCTTCATCACCCCCTTCCAGTTCATCCCAAAGCCAAAATCATAACTGTGACCCTCCGAATCCTTGTGGCATTTCATGTCCTGCGGGGCATCTTCGGCTTGGCGTTCGACTTCGCTCATGCTGGCGGGCATCTGGAAGGGCAATAGGCCGCTTGGCTCGGCCTTGCCCGTGATGAGGTCCAGCACGGCTTGGTCCTGCACCCGGAAATTGACGAGGATGGCCGTCGCCTGTTTTTCGAACTCACTGAAAACCATCGGGTTGTCCACCGCCACGCTCACGATGACGGGCTTGCCCTTCATCTTGGCGGCGGTCTCCGTCACCATTCCGAGGTCGGTGGTGTTGCGGGTCTTCACGGTCTTGCCCTTGTAGCTGCGGTTGGCGCTGGCCTCTTTTGGGTCGCCGCCGGCAATGCTGGTGGCACGGGCCTCGGTGGCGGTGTAGTCCTTGTATTGGAGGCTGATGGGCACATAGCCGTTGCCGCCCGCCTTGATGTCCATGCTGTCGTAGCCGATGCCGGATTGGGGGCTTTCGATGAAAACCAGTGCCAAATCGGCCTTGGCGGGGTCGTCGGTCACGTCGAAGTATTTCTTCACGATTTCGATGTTCACCGGGTAGTCCAGTTTTTCTGGCGTCTTCATGCCAAGGAAATTGGTGCTGGCGGGGGTGAACTTCTTCGGAACATAGGCCAGTTTGCGTCCTTTCACGGGCAGCACGTTCCCTTTGTTTTTCAATAAAACCTGTGATTTCAATTGCGCCTCATATCCCTCTTTCATGAAATCGGGATTGCCCACGATTTTCTTCGTCTCGGCGGGGTCAAGGTAGGGGTTCTCGAAGAGGCCAGTCCTGAAAATATTGCGGAGCAACCGCACGGCGCTCTGTTCCATGCGCTCCCGCATCCATTTTTCGCCGTGCTCCTTCACGCCCATCTGGTAAGCATCCAAAATGGGCTGGGCAGCATTGTTGCCGCCGAACTGGTCAACGCCTGCCATCAGCACTTTGTAGTGGCGCTCGGCCTCCGTCTTGGTTTCGATGCCCCAAGGTTTGCCGCCGATGAAGGAGTTCATCACCGTATGGTCACGGGTGATGCCCCAGTCGGTGCAGGCCACGCCGTCGTAGCCGTATTTTTTGCGGAGCAAATCGTTGATAATGTACGAGTTATAGCTATTTCCCACGTTCTCGCCGTTCTTCGTGTCCTGGTTCCAAGAGATGGTGTAGTAGGGCATGATGGCCGAGGCCATTTTGGTTTTGCTTTTTAGTTTGAATGCACCTTCGGTAAATGGGATGAAATGCGTCTCGAACTGCTTGCCGGGATACACGGCGAACTTGCCGATGGCATAGTGCGCATCCCTGCCCGCCTCGCCGCTGCCACCTCCGGGCCAGTGCTTCACCATGGCGTTCACGCTGCCAAAGCCCCATCCGTCGGCGATTTCTCTATCGGCGGGGGAAGTCTGAAAGCCGCTGCAATACGCCTCGGCCATCGCTGCGGAGAGCCAAGGGTTCTCCCCGAAAGTGCCGCTGAAGCGCATCCAGCGAGGCTCCGTGGCAATGTCCACTTGGGGAGAAAGTGCGGTGGCGATGCCCAGGGCACGGTACTCCGCAGCGGCCACTTGCCCGAAGCGCTCCGTCACTGTCGGGTCGAAGGTAGCGGCAAGGCCAAGCGAGCCGGGCCAAGCGGAGATGCTGCCACCGGAGCCTGCATTGTACTCGGCGCTGCTCACCGTGCCGTGGCGTGGGTCGGAGCTGTTGTTGGAGGGGATGCCTAGGCCGATACCCTCTGCCAGCACTTGGATATTGTTGTTCCATTGCGCAGCAACCTCCGGCGACTGCACGGACGTGATGAGGACGTGGCGCAGGTTGTCCTTCATCATGAATTCGAGCTGCTGGTCGGAGAGGTCGGCGGGGTTGGTCTGGCCTTCGGCAAAGGGCTTGCCGTTGTAGGTGCCGCCCATGAAGCCGCCCGCCCGTGCGGGGATGGTCTGGTGGCGGCTGTAGAGCATGAGGCCCGCTATCTGCTCGATGCTCATTTGCGAAGCGAGGTCCTTGGCCCGTGCGTCGAAGGGCAGGCGCCAGTCCTCGTATTTGTCGAGGGAGCCGTTCTTGTTGAGGTCCTTGAACATGAGGCCGTCCACTTGCAGCAGGCTGATGCCCGACTCGGTGGAATAGGCGATGGTCTTGCCGTTCACGTTCTTGATGAAGATGATATTGCCGAGGACCTTCTTGGTGTAGTTTTCTTGGGAGAATGTCGTGCCTGCTGTGAGCAAAAACACGGCGAGGAGGATGGTAAAAGTTGATTTCATATTAATGACATGATGGTTTGATATATTGGAGGGCGGAATTCATTCCGCCTATGGGTACGTGATTTGGCGGAATAAATTCCGCCCTCCAAGCCCAAAAGTAGCAAGCTCCACCATATTCCCCAGATTCGCCAGATGGTGAGGGGACGAAACGGGGGATTTTGTCGGCAATCGCCCGTTTAGCTGCCCTTGAACCCTAAACGAGAACCCACGGAATTACAAAATGTAGTTTGTGCGAATCAGGATGAAACGGAGAATAGTGTAGGCTTGATTCGTTAAACCACTACCTTTGCCACATTTTTCACAGCTGCAACCACAGTTTAAGCAATGCAAAACAGCTTAACATTCATATTTTTGTTGATTGGAGCGGTCGCTTTTGGGCAGACTGAAAAAGGCAGTTTACAATTCAATATGATGGGAGGCATCGAACGCCAAAACTCCCAAAATATCAACTATTTTAGCAGCTCAGCGAACCTCGAAGTTGGTTACGCCCCATGTAACAATTTTTTTATAGGCGTACATTATTTACCTATTTTTTCAACCCATTCTTCTGCCCAAACTAAATTTTCATTAGGAAGCTACGGCGTCTATTTGAGACAATATTTTCTAAAAAACAAAAATCGCCTCTATATACATACTGGGTTAAGTCAGTTTAATTTAAACGTTGGAGGTACTTACTCAGGTTTTGCTCAAAATACAAGATGGAGTTTAGGAATAGGCCACAATTATTTCATTGGCAATAGCATAGCCATCGAAACACAACTAACCCATTATATCTACAACAAAACTGTAAAGTACACGAAAGCCAAAGCTGGTTCAGAAATTAGAAATGACAGAATCTCCAATTTCTTTTCTTTACGTTTGGGTGTCAAATTTTATATAAACACTTACTCAAAGGACGAGCAAACAATTGGGCCCTTTAGTTTGGAGAACCGATACTTAAAGGCTGGTAATAAAAGTATCGCCCTTGATGGCTCCTCAAGCATATACCCTCCTACCTACGTATATACTGGGCATTTTAAGAAATCGAAATTCCTCACAAATACCACAAGAATTCACCATAATATAATTGGCGAAGCATATTTTGCGAAAAAGTTAGGGAAAGAAGGTACGACAGGTTATCAACCGCAAATTGAACGATATTATCCGATTGGGAACAAACTTTATTTTACTCCTATTGTAGGTGTCGGGCCGTTAATTTCACACAGCACTCGTAACAAAAACTTTCTTACTATTGGATGGAGTGGACTTGTAAAAGCCAGTATTACTTATTTTACGAAGTCAGCTAAAATAGATATTGGAATGGCATTCAACAGTATTGATTATTTCAAAAAAGGCAAAGCATTTGGATTGTCAGCAGAACTGCTTTTAGACACTGAATTATTTATCAACAAGAATTTGGCCATCAAGCCAATGTTATTTTACAATGTGCGAAGCAAGCCTTCTTCAAATTTAGTTTTTCAAAATCCAAACCATGAGTATTTTAATGATTTTAGGTTCCAGTTTGGAATGAGCTTCTACTACTGAGATTTATTGATGGAGCATGAATACTTTGTTGCTATAAGTTTTGTGAAAATGACAAGAGGGGCTTTTCAAAAACTTGACTCGTCCCAAAACCCCCACCCCCCTCGAAATCAACCCCTTGCGCCACCCCCAAACACCCAAAACCCAATCAAAATTGGCATAAAACAATAAAAATCGAGCAAATCACCACATTGCGAAAAATAGCCCCCCAAGACTGCTCATTTAACTAATCCTCCTCTGCAAACAACACCTCCATCGTCAACGACCTATCCACCAGCCCGGTGCTGTGCTCGTTGGCAAGCAGGCCGAAACTGCTCAAAAAGGTCAGGAAAAGCTGCTTTTTGGTCCGGGTATTGGCCTTGAAAACGGCTAATTTCGTCCGCAGTTCTTGGGCATAAGTCTTTGTGATGATGAACTCCGTGTGGTGGAATTTCAACTCGAACAGGTTGATGACCTGGTCCTTGCGGTCTATCAGTAGGTCAACCTGAATGCCCGGCAATTCGTCGGTGGCTTGGCTTCGGTAGGTGGAGGCTTCGGAATAAATGCCCGATATGCCCAATGCTTTCTTTATTTGCGGGATATGCTTTAGGCAGAGGCTTTCAAAGGCATAACCAGTCCAGATTTTCCAAGTTTGTGTCTGGCTGAACCGCTCCCAATTGCCTTTTTCTTCTAGGCGTTTGTTTTCAATAAAATGCAGGTAAAACATGGAATATTCGTCCGTCAGGCGGTAGCGGATGCCTTTTTTCTGCTTTTCAAAAGTATAGTAGGGCTGTATGAACCCCGATTGCTCCAGTTCTTCTATGACGGTCGTGATTGTTCCGCCATTAGAAAACCTGCCGATTTCTACTATTTCTTTCCGTGTCAACCCCTGCCATTTTTCCGCCAAAACCCGAATGATTTGAACATGGTTTTGTGCGTTTTCAAACAATGCGGCGTACAGTTGCCCAAATTCCTCGTGCAGCAGGCCGCTTTTTGAAAAGAATATCCTGTCAATATTTTGGGCAGCGCTCAGTCCGGCCTCCACCTCCTTCAAATAGTGCGGGATACCGCCCATTGCCATGTACAACTGGATGATTTGGAAACGGTCGAGGTTGCAGGATTTGCTGGCAAGGTATGCTTCGGTTTCCGCCAAATTAAATGGTTGCAAGTGAATCCGCCTAGTGATTCGGTTGTGCAGGCCACCCTTGTCCCTAACGACTTTTTGTATCATCCAAGAAGCAGCCGAGCCGCAAATGACCACCACCACATTGCTTTGGGAGGCCCAACTGTTCCAGAACACGCCAAATGCTTTCAGGAAATCAGATTTCCGGGTGGCCATCCAAGGCACTTCATCAAAAAATAGGACGATTTTCTCTTCGAGGCTTTGGCTGTCGAAATAAAGGGTGAGCATTTGAAAGGCATCCAGCCAGTTCGAGGGCGTTTGATACGGAATCGGCGGCTTGGCGTGAAAGTTTAGGCGGTTGGTGAACTGCTGCAATTGCTCACGCAAATTACCCTTTTGGATACCTGTCATTTCAAACTTGATGCTACTGCCGTAAACCGACCGCACCAAATAGGTCTTTCCTACCCGTCTTCGTCCGAAAACCGCTACCATTTCGGCTTCGTCGGAAATTAGGGCTTTGCGCAAAACAGCCGTCTCCGCTTTCCTTCCAATAATATTGTTTTTCATCATACCCAGCTAAAACATGAAAAAAATAACAGTTCTAGCTGGATATGAAAAACTATATCCAGCTAGAACGGCTCAAAAATATTCGTTTTAGCTGGATATAAATCAAAAATGGGAAAAATATTACGAACAATTGCCAACCTTTCATACCTCCATACCTCATACCTCCATACCTCATACCTCCAATCCTCACTCCCCCTCCTCCAGCGCCGATTTCTTCTTTTTTTGCTGGTGCAAACGGTAGCTAAAGGTCAGGTTGATTTGGCGGCGGCGCCATTGGCCTTCGCTGTAGGTGTAGAACGTGGCATCTTTCGTTACCGAACGGTAAACCCTGGAGTTGAATACATCGCTGATATTGAGGGTAAGGGTGGCATTGTTCTTCCAAAAATCCTTGCTGATGGCCATGTCGAGGAAGGCCATTGGTTTGCGATAGCCTTGGGCGGTAAGTTGCTTGGCTTCGTACTGGCCACGGAGTTGTAGGTCGGTGTTTTTCCAGAAAGTAAAGCGGGAAGTCAGGCGGGCGAACCACGAGTAGGTATCGGCTTGGTATTGGGAACCGAGGTTGCCGCCGTCGGTGATGGAGCGGAAGAAATTGAAATTGCCGTCGAGCTTCCACCATTTGGCGGGCGTGTAGGCCGAAGTGAACTCCAACCCGAAGGCGTCTTCGGTGCTCAGGTTTTCGGGGAGGCTGGAGGCGATGCCCTCCGAGTTTACCCGGCGTATTTGCTGGATTTTACCCTTGGTGTGGCGGTAGTACATGGAGGAAGACAGCGAGCCGTTTTCAAAATACTTGATATGCCCGGCCTCGTAGGCATCCGTGTATTCGGGGTTCAGGTCGGGGTTGCCGCTCCAGTAGTTGCGCTCATCGGAGTAGGTGACGAAGGGGCTGAGGTCGTTGTACCTCGGACGGCGGATGCGGCGGCTGTAGCTTACCTGCACGGCGTTTTCCTTCGGCAATTCGTAGGTCAGGTGAGCGCTGGGGAACAGGTTTTTGTAGCTGCGGGGATTCTTTTGCTGGCTCTCCACCAGTTCTGTTTTGATGTCGGTCAGCTCTGCCCGCAAGCCCGCTTGGTAGCTGAACTTGCCAATTTTATTGCCATAAATGCCATAGGCCGCATGGATTTTTTCGAGGTAAAGAAAGCGGTCGTCGAGGCCGCCGATAGTCTCCCAATTGCCGTTGACGAGTTCCGTCACGATATAGTCATTGTCCATGTCCCGGATGGAGGAGCGCAGGCCCGCCTCCAGCTTGCCTTCTTTTGAAATGGGCTGTACATAATCGGCTTGCAAGAGGTACTGCCATTCCGATTCATAATTATAGCTGTTCTGCAAGCGGTCGGCTTCGCCCGTCGGCTGGAAATTGGCGTCGTAGTATTTCTCGGTGTAATCCTGGTCGCTGCTCTCCCAATAATTGAGCACACGGGCCTCGGCGACGAACTCCTGGCCTTTGCGGTCGAAGGTCTTTTTGTAGTTCAGTGCGTATTCCGAATAAGGCTCCGTTTCCACTTCATACTGCTTGCGGGTGAAGATGCGGGTAGGGTCGCCCCCTTCGAAAAGGTAATCACGATAAATGTATTTCACCGTGCGGTCGCCGTCGGTGCGGCGAAGTGAATAGGAGGCCGTCAGCACGTCTTTGGGCGAGAAGTAAAAATCGAGGCCCGCCCGTGCGTTCTGTGCAAAGAGGATTTGGTTGTTGTCGCTGCTCCTTCGGTAAAAAAGCGTGGTATCGCCCACGAAAGTGCGCTGGTACATGCTGCCACGGCCCGGCGAAGTGCGGTGCGTGATGCCGTAATTGATGAAAAAATTAAAGCGGTCGTGGCGGTAATTGACGTTGAGGGCGAGGCCGTAGTTGGCGGGGTAGCCGCCAATCATGTCCACCGAGCCGTTGAAGCCGTTGCGCTGTTCTTTTTTCAGGATGATATTGATGATGCCGCCCACGCCCTCGGCCTCGTAGCGGGCGCTTGGGTTGGTGATGATTTCCACCCGTTCAATCATGCTGCCCTGCAATTGCTGCAATCCGCCGCTGCCGTTCACGCTCACGAGGCCGCTGGGTTTTCCATCCACCAGTATGCGGACGTTGGAGCTGCCCCGCAGGCTGACGTTGCCCTCCACATCCACCTGCACCGAGGGGATGTTCGAGAGCAGTTCGGCGGCATTGCCCCCGGCGTTGGCCAAGTCCTTGCCCACGTTGAACACCCGCTTGTCGAGCGAAAGCTGCATGGTGCTTTTCTCGGCCTGCACCACCACTTCGTCGAGCTGTGCCGCTGCGGATTTCAGGGTGATGTTTCCCAAGTCGGTCTCGCCTTTTTTCACCTCAATGTTTTCCACGGTAACAGTCTCGTAGGAAAGGAACTCGACCTTGGCGAAATAAGCGCCGGGCTTTGTGTCAATGGAAAAAAGGCCGTTTTCATCGGTAATGCCGCCGTCCACGAGGCTTTTGTCCAGCTTTGAGAACAAGCTGATGGTGGCATACGGCAATGGGTTGCCCGATTGGGCATCGGTCACTTTGCCTTTTACTTGGGCTTGGACTTGGATGCATGCAATTGCGAAGCAGCACAGAAAGAAGATTCTCATGGTGTGATGTGTCGGATGATTTTGGTTTTGAATGGTAGGTAGGGAAGTCTTTTTTGCGAAGGTAGCGAGAATGAACGCTAGCTGGAATCGAGTTATCGCTTAGACGTGGAATTGAGTAGATGAACCTAAGTTTTTTGTTCAATTTTTTTATCCAAAAAAACAATACCAGTACCTTGCTTGCGGAAACTACAATTCATCAAATATGGATATTGAAAAAATCAAAGCGGAAATCTACAAGCTGTATGATGAGTGCCTTGAGAGGCGAGAGCCTTTCCATCGGAAAATAGATTTATTCACGGTCCCTGACAACTTAGCACAAAAAGTGTTAACGGAAACTAGCTTTGACATTTCGTCGCACATGGTCTGCATTGATAATTTTGGAATAATACATACATTGGAGCAACACGGTAATCCATTGTCAGAGGCACGGAGGGGGCAAATAGCTGTTGAAAAGGAAGATTTCGTAAAAATGATAGACGTTTTCCTTTCGCCGGATGAGATTCAAATTGCGGGTTTCACAAAGCGTACGAAAATGCCTTTGCTACAGTTCATCAAGGCAATGGACGACAAAAAATTTGTGGTGAAGGAAATCCGAACGATAACCAGTACGAAAAAGAAAAAAGTCAGCAGATTGGTCTTTCACACAATGTACAAAATAAAAATCAGCAAGTAGGATGGCCACTTGCTGACTTATTTGCCCATGAATCATGAAGCTCAAAGCTCCCTATTCGATACGTCCGAAACGGTTGGGCACTGCAATTATACATGATTTTGAGGAAATGGTTCAGTCAAATTTTGTGATTTACCATATCGCAGATAAAAAAACACCAAAGGCCAATAAGCCGGATTCTGTAACCCCACGCAAGTTAGGTCTCCATCATTTATCTGGGACTGGCCTCACGGCACAGCCTCTAGCTGCCTACCCCCCGGCTCGGGCGAGCCGCCCTTCCACCCCAACCGAAGTCGGGGCATCACCGGTGTACATGACATTTCAACCCGCAAGGTTTACCCGCCCCGACTGTTGCCAGCCGACGCCGTGCGCTCTTACCGCACGTTTTCACCCTTACCACTCGATTGCGGATTTCGGAATGCGGATTTCGGATTGGGGGCATAGCTCCATCTATCTGTACAAACAGATGAGGTAGCAGCTTCCCTAATCCGCAATCCAAAATCCCGAAATCCGAAATCGAATGGCGGTTATTTTCTGTGGCACTCTCTGTCCACTGGCCTTCGCCAATGGCCCACCCGTTAGGTGGTGCGGTGCCCTACGTTGTCCGGACTTTCCTCCCGCCCAGCCGCTTCTCCCCTTTAGGGGTTGGGGGCTGCGCAGGCGATGGAGTAGCCCTTGGTGCGGGGCAAAACTACGCCTTTATTGTGGCTTGGAGGATTTCTTGAAAAAAACGGCTTTATGGTTTCCCCTTTACCACATTCGTCAGGAAAGGCTTGACGGCTTCCAGCGCACGGGCGAGGGTACGGTCTTGAATATGGTCGTACCAACCGATGACGAGGCTGGGGATTTGGCGCTCCGGCTCGTTGCCGTAAGGCGCATGGGAAAATGTGCTGCCGTTTTTGGCGGGGATGACGAGGGCCGTGTACTGGCCATCTGGGGAATTGATTATTTTGACCTTGGCCAGGTCAATGGATTTGATGGGTAAGCTGTATTTGCTGCCGCTAAAAGTGGAATCCTTTTCAACGGTCTTGCGGATTTCCCGAACTTCTAGTATTTCGTCGCCGGGCTGCGGTAGGCTGAAGGCGAAAACCTTGCGGAAATGTTTGCCATAAAGCGAATCGGGCAGCGAGGACGGCAATTGCTGGGTGAGGATGATATTGGCATTCCAGCGGAGGTCCTTGAGCGGTAGTTCGGGGTTTGCGTCAGACGGTTTGGACTGCTGGGCGCAGGCAAATTGAGTGAAGGCCAGCAGGATTGGGAACAAAACAGATTTTAACTTCATGGGTATAGCATTTTTGAAAGGCAAAATTAGCGGAAAC
>JADLHE010000235.1 GCA_020848965.1 Saprospiraceae bacterium | reverse complement strand
TGAGCCAGACGGTGCTGGTGCTGGCCTCCACGGCGGTTGGAAGGTGCAGTTTCAATGCCCTATAAACCGGGTCAACGAGGTGGCAGCCCAGGTCGCCGAAGGAGCCGGTGCCGTAGTCCCACCAGCCACGCCATGCGAAGGGCAGGTAGGCGGGGTCATAGTCACGATATTGGGCAGGGCCGAGCCAGAGGTCCCAATCGAGGGTGTCGGGCACTTTAGCACCGTTCTTGGGCGTGGGGATGCCTTGCGGCCACACGGGGCGGTTCGTCCAAATGTGGGCACGGGTCACATCGCCGATGGCGCCGCTCTGCACCCACTCCACGAGTTCCCGGTTGCAGTCCATGGAGGCACCTTGGTTGCCCATTTGGGTCACCACCTTGTGTTTCTGTGCTGCCTTCAGCAATTCCCGACCTTCGAAAATGCTGTGTACCAATGGCTTTTCTACATAGACGTGCTTGTTGCGCTTGATGGCGGCCATGGCCGCAACGGCGTGGGTATGGTCGGGCGTGGTGACGACGACAGCATCAATCTGTTTGTCCTGTGCGTCGAGCATCTTGCGGAAGTCACGGTAGCGGGGCACCTTCGGGAACATCTCAAAGGTTTCCTTTGCCCTAGCATCGTCCACATCGCAAAAGGCGACGAGGTTTTCGGTATCCTTGAGGGCATCCCGGTGCGAATTGGCCCTGCCGCCAGCGCCGATAAGGGCGATGTTGAGCTTGTCGCTGGGAGCACGGAAGCCCTTGCCCAGCACGTGCCTTGGCACGATGAAGAAGCCTGCTGCGCTCAGCCCGGCGGTCTTCACGAAATCCCTCCGCTTGAGGGTATTTTTCTTTTCTTTTGGTGTTGTTGACATGATTAACCAGATAGTTTTGAAATGAAACGGCCTCAATCACACCAAGCGATTGAGGCCGTTAAAGTAGTAGGTTTTTCGAAAATGAAGCCAACTTAAATGCTAGGCAACTTCTTTTAGAAACGCCTCCAAATAGCCGTTGAAATCTTCGGGATGCTCCATCATGGGGGCATGGCCACATTTGTCCAGCAATACCAAGCGGGAGTTTTTGATGCGCTGGTGGAACTCTTCGCCCACGAAAGCAGGTGTTACTTGGTCTTCTTTTCCCCAAATGAGCAGCGTGGGCGCCACGATGGCATGTAGGCGCTCGCGCAGGTTGTGCCGGATGGCCGATTTTGCGGTAGCGATGACCCTTACCGCTTTGCCCCGGTCGTTCACGATGTCGAACACTTCGTCCACCAAATCCTTGGAAGCAACACTGGGGTCGAAAAAGGTTTCTTCGGTTTTCTTTTTTATGTAGTCGTAGTCCCCCCGCTTCGGGAACGTGGAACCCATTGCACTCTCAAACAAGCCCGAACTACCCGTGAGGGTGATGGAGCCGACCCGCTCAGGGTGCGCCAATGCATAGAGCAGGGCAATATGGCCGCCAAGGGAATTTCCGAGCACATGAACTTTGTCGTAGCCTTTTTTCTGCACAAAAGCAGACACGTGGTCCACCAGCCCCGATACGGAAAGCTTGAGCAAGGGAATCTCGAAAATAGGCAGGATGGGCACCACCACATTGTAGTTCTTTCCAAAGCGGTCGAGTATGCCCGTGAAGTTGCTCAAGGCGCCAAAGAGTCCGTGCAACAGCAAAAGATGCTTTTCGCCACCCTTGGTTTCGATGTATTTAAACCCACCTTCGTCTATGACTGGATACTCCATTTAGCTGCTGTATGATTAGGCAATTGGGGCAAAAATAGCTGGATATTTGACAAATTGAATGGAAATCCAAAATTGCGGGGCGCTGCCTTTTTGCATCGGCAATGATTTTTGCGCCTCCCTGCAACCCAAACTTAGGGCTTGCGTTAGAAAACCCGATACTGACACAGAAGGCTGTGATTTACATGAACTGGAACACTTTGCACTTGGTACTTAGCCAAGCTGAAATTGGATTGCCAAAAACTTATCCACAAGGTTTTCCACAAATGTTCATAACGAAGTAAGTTTTTTAGTAATCCATAAATCCTTATTTTATCCAAAACTTACCCAACAGAATAAAATATAAGGTAAAAAACTGCGTGGAAAACTGGTTGCCAGATGGTTTATCCACAAGTTTTTCAACATTTTTCGGTTGCGCATGCAATCGAAGCACTCAGACTACAATACTGTTAATCAACCACTTACGTAGTTGAAAAAAGAAGTCAGATGATTTTTATCAGTTACCAACACGTTTTTCAACACCTACCGTTTTTCACTTCTTGAATACTGGTAATTCACAAACAGCACAATGGCCAAAAGCACCAACGCACCCGCTTGGTGAAGCGCGCCCCAAAGCAATGGCACCCTGCCCATGCAATTGATAATTGTCACCACACCTAGCAAAAATTGCAATATCAACATGCCCGCCATCAGGTTCCCGCCAAGGTCGAGCTGCTTGGAAATCCCTGTTTGCCTTTGGATTTTCACAAAATACCAAACCGCAACGGCCACCAAGAGCCATGCCATGCCACGGTGCATCACCTGCACCAGGGCCTTTATGCTTTGTTGCGCCTCGTAATCCGCCAATTGTTCAGCACCGACAGGCGAGGCCATGAGCACTTGCCAAAATCGCCCCCATTCCACAAAAACAGGGAAATGGGGATGAATCAAACCGGCCCTCATGCCGGCCATCAATCCCCCAAAGGCTATCTGTACGAAGAGCAGGCTGGCTGCCCACCAACCAAGCCGTTTGAGGCCAGTCAGGTGACCGTCAACGGTAACGGGCTGGTTGGCCCTCAGCCAGGTCCAGAACAGGTAACTGAACACGGCTGTGGCGATGCCAAGGTGTATGACCAGCTTGTAGGCGCTCACCCAAGTACGGTTGTCGGCGTTGAGGCCGCTGGCCACCATGATCCATCCGAACAAAGCCTCCAGCATGGCGAGTGCCACCACGATGCCCAGATTGCGGACGAGCCACCCCGGCAGCTGCTTTTTGAACAAAAACCAGAGGAAGGGTACCAGAAAGACGAGGCCGATGAGCCTGGCCCATTGCCTGTGGGCAAACTCCCAAAAAAAGATGAACTTGAACTCGGAGAGCGACATATCGGCGTGGAGCGTTTCGTACTGCTTGCGCGCCGCCACTTTGTATTTGTCAAAAGCCACCTGCCATTCGGCTTCGTTGAGTGGAGGGATGGCCCCCATGAGCGGCTTCCACTCCGTAATGCTCAGCCCAGAGTCGGTGAGGCGGGTGACGCCGCCAATGACCACTTGAAAGAAAACCATGACGACGCCCGCCAATAGCCAAAGTCGGACGGTTTTTGCGATTCGGAAGGAAGTATTGTCTGTTTGCATAGTTGGATGGTTGGAAGGCCAATTAAACACTTGAATCGGGCTGTGTTCAAAATGCCTCACCAAAACCACGGTAAAACTAAATTGTTTTGTTTCATGGAAGCATCACCGCAATGTCACTTCTAGTAGTATTGATGATTTTATTTTAAAAAAATTTCAAAGCCCTATTATTATTAAGGGTGTTGGTTTGTGGAGAAAAAGGAGGCCGCAAACTATGCTTTCTGGATGTCTTGATAACTGGCACGCCCATCCACACTCGACCAACAAGCTTATCATGGATGTATCAATGACTTAGCTTGTTTTTTAACAGGCTGTGGAGAAACTGAGATGGTGAAAAATAACGCTTCCCCACAATTTAATAACACTGGCAGAACGCGCAAGATTTCGTGTGGATCCCACACAAGAACCACCTTGGGTGTACCCGGCTTAGTGGCCAAGGACACGTACGGTCTTGATGGATGTTGGTATCGCGCCTTGGATTCCACGCCAATCTTCACAAAAGCTGTGGAAAGCCCATTTGGCTAAAACCTTGGTTTTAACGCTTTTATGAAACTGGATTTTTAGGGCTGTTGGTAACCGTTTTTCGAGCTGGAAAACGATTTGTTTTAGGCTGTAAAAACTTGTTGTGGAAAGCTCCGATGCTGTTGTTGAACAGTGTTGAACTGCCTTGCGGGGATGTGGGTAAAAAATAGGCTGCAATGCTTTGTTTCGCTTCCTGTTTTTCTGGCCTACTTTTACACGGACAATCAAAACTGAGCCTATGTGCGGTCGTTTCTCCTTAGCAACCACAAAAGAAAAATTGCAGCAGCAGCTCCCGTTCGTGGAAGTGCCTGACGAACTTCACCTTAGTTATAATATAGCCCCAACGCAGCATGCCTACGTGATAACCAACGATGACCCTGGGCATTTGCAGTACATCAATTGGGGCCTTGTGCCGCATTGGTCGGAGGATGGTAAGAACACGGGCCGCCTTATCAATGCCCGTTGCGAAGGCATCGAAGAAAAGCCGTCCTTCCGGCTGCCCATCCGGCAGCGGCGGTGCCTGGTGCCTGCCGATAGTTTTTACGAATGGCGGACAGAAGGGCGGCAAAAAGTACCCTACCGCATTTTGTTGAAAAACAACGAACTGATGTTCTTTGCTGGGGTGTGGGACATCTGGCGCAAGGGCGACCATGCCCTGCGCACCTTTTCCATTGTCACCACCGATGCCAACGAGGACATGGCTGGCATCCACGACCGGATGCCCGTGGTGCTCACTTCGCCTGAGCAACAACGCCGTTGGTTGGAATCGGAGGACATGGCTGAAATAATGCAACTCCTGCAAACCCCTCCAGCGCAGCTTTTGAAAAAATACCGGGTTTCGGAAAAAGTGAACGCCGTGGCCAATAACTCGCCAACTATGCACCAAGAGGTGCCGGAGCAGCCGACTTTGTTCGGTTGATCTTAGCCTTTGCCCAATTTTCGGGTTAAACGCTGCCAATCCGAATCTTCAATGATGCCGGATACTCTTGCCAGTATTAGATAAATGGGCAGATAACATGCTGCCAGCAGGAAAAAATCAATGTAGCGGGGCAAGTCCACCGTTGTTTTCAGTAACAAGACCGGAACAGCAGCAACTGCGGCCACGCCAAGTGCCTTGAAATAAAAACGGAATGGGAAAACCTCCTTGAAACTGATTTTCAACAACTGTTGGATATTGCGCAGCGCATACCACAATGAAAAAATATTGGCGAAAAGGGCGGCCAGTGGCGGCCCCGCCATGCCAAGCCAAAGCGCCAACGGCACGCTGAGCGCTGCATTGATGACGAAAAGCAAAATAGCGCTGTGGGTGATGGGCGCTGTGCTGCCCAATGCTTTTTGCATATTGCTGTAAGAAGCCACCCGCTGCAATAATATTAAAGTATAGATGCGGAACGGGATGACGGCATCAGCATAGCTTTCGGGCAAAAGCAAGGCGATGAACTCCTCGGCGGCCACCAAAAAAATCATAACCAAGGGCAGCACGATGACCGATACTTTCTGGACGCTTTTGTACCAAAGCCCGAGCAGCGCCTCCCGCTCGCCCCGAAGGTGGTGGCCGACGAGTTGGGTCATCATCACCGCCGAAACAGTATAGGCAATGGTGGGGATGATGGGCAGTTCCATCGCCCCGTATTGGTAAACGGCAAAGACCGTGTTTGGCAGCAGCCACTGTACCACTTGCTTGTCCAATTGCTTGTTCAGCATCCAGAAAATTTGAGCGAGGCTCAATGGGATGGAATAGCGCAGCACTTCCCGAATGGTGCCTTTCGGCAAGGTTAAGCGAGGCTCAGTTTTGAATAGTTTTTGAAAAATGATGGCACTGATTGCGAACCGAAGCGTGCTGTAGAGCAGCAAGCCAATGGGAATGGCCGTCACGGGGTCGGGGAGCAACAAGGGGATGGTCATGGCCATAAACTGCGCCAACCCGGTAAATACATTGAACCAAGCAGCCGTTTTTGCACGGTCGAGCGCAATGAGCACATTGGGCATGGGTGTCGTCGGCAGTTCCAGCAGCAGCATGGCCATCATGGCCCAGATGAGCGTGCGCAACTCGGCGTAACCATCTTTTTCGGCAGCTAACCAACCAATAATGAGCATGATGGCTCCGGCTGCCAGCGCCAATATGCCCAACAGTTTGGCCAGCATGAGCGTGAATGCCTTTCGGTTGGGAGCGGGCATTTTTTCGAAGAAAAAGAAAACACTGTCCGGCAGCCCCAATTGGCCGAAGGCCAAAGCAGTGGCATAGAGCGTGAGCACGAGGTACGACACCAAGGCATTGGCTTCCTTGGTGAGCACGTGCGACAGCACCACCCCCGCCAATAATTGCGTGATAATGGTGACGGCCCGGCTCAGGGTGAACACCCCCGCCTTGCCCGCCAAGCTCATGGGCTTTTTCTGGGGGGCTTCGTGGTCCAATATCGTATCGTCGTTCGGTTTGGTCATTTATAAAAAGCGCCAACTTCTTTGCTGCGCAAAAATGATAATGCCATGTTTGCGTTATTGCGCTGCAAAGGTTGGTCAAACTTGTTGATTCGTTGTAGAATTACGTTCAGTTTGCGCTCTTTTGCATTGGTTTACTTTTATCAAAAATATTTGAACATGCGTAAAATGCTCTTCTGTTTGGCGCTTTTGCTGCCAGTTTTTGCTTTCTCACAGGACGAGGAACTGGTGAACTACGACTATATATATGTGGACAATATCCGCTCGGTGAAGTTCCACGTTTACGACATGCTTACCAGTATGCCCATTTTGGGGCTGAGCGGTGGTGGCACCCTCCTGCTCGGCTTCGATGACATGGACGGCGAGACTAAGAACTACGTCTATACCGTGCAGCACTGCGATGTAAACTGGAACCCCACCCAACTCAACGAGTTCGACTATATCGAGGGTTTTTCGGAGGGCCAGATAAGGGACTACGGGCTTTCCTTCAAGGTGGAAACCAACTATACCCATTACTGGATGGAGCTGCCAAACCAGAGCATGCAGTTCCGCATCAGCGGCAATTACCTGCTCAAGGTCTATGAAGACGAGGACGAGAAAAAACTGGTGATTACCCGCCGCTTCATGGTCTTGGACGGTAAGATGACCGTGGATGGAAAGACCGTTCGCCCGGCTTGGGTGGACAAGATGAACACCCACCACGAGATTGATTTCAGCGTGAAATTCGACAACACGGAAGTGCGCAACCCGCAGCAGGAGTTCACCGCCGTGGTGCTGCAAAACGGTCGTTGGGACAATGCCATCACGGGGCTGAAGCCGCTCTTCCTTCGGCAAAACACCGCCGTTTTTGATTATCAGGACAAAATCGTTTTCCCTGCGGGCAAAGAGTTCCGCTTCCTCGACCTGCGCAGCATCCGCTACCCAGACCCGCTCATCGTTTCCATGACGAGCGACGAAGAGGGCAGTTACGAGGCCGTTTTGGAAAAGGACAAAAAACGGGGCGACCTGCCCTACAACGAAACCTTCGACATCAACGGCAATTTTGTCATTGAGAACCTAGATTTGCAGAACAGGAATTTCAGCAGCACTGGGGCGTCCACCGCAGGTTTTTTCCTCAACCAACTCTCACCGCAGGAAGAAAATAATTTCGACGATAGGCTTGCCAGAACTTCCTCCTCAACGGAGCGGGCGGCCATCCTGCAAGAGCGTGCGGCGCTGCTGAACCAGCGGTCGCTGGAAGCCAATGCCCGTGAAGAAGAAATCTATGGCAGCCGTGACAATGCCTTCCAAATCCACAACTTCCAAAGCGAGTACATTGACGTGCTTTTCCAACTCTCCAGCGCTGGCGAAATGGAGGGCGAGGACCTCTACCTCTTCGGCGGCTTCACCGACTGGCAACTCAAACCCGAATTCAAGATGAGCTACAACCCCGCCACTAATTCCTATGTGGCCAAGGCGCTGCTTAAACAGGGCTACTACGAATACCTCTATGCCGCCCTGCCGCACGGCAAGGACAGGCCCGATTTTGAGGTGACGGAGGGCGACTACCACGAAACCAATGATTATTACACCATCCTCATTTACCAGCGCCCCTTCGGCGGCAGGTACGACCAATTGGTGGGGGCGGCCTCGTTTTCGTCGAGGCGGCAGTAATGCCTTATTTTTCGTAAGTTTGCACACTAAAACGACAACGCATGGCCGAAGAATTTGCCAATAAAATAAAGCGCCTAGAACTGGAAAACTTAACCTGCTTCGGCAAGGTGGCAATGGATTTTTCGCCGGGCATCAACGTCTTCATCGGGGAGAACGGGACGGGGAAGACGCATTTGTTGAAGGTGTTGTATGGGCTATCTTCAGGGGCAGATATAAAATCCACCATTTTAGAAAGAGTGTTTAAGGTATTCTCGGACTCGGAATTAGTTAAAAAAGGAAAATATAAATCCCACGTTGTTTTAACCTATAAAAACGAACTTATTGCTAATGAGATTTTTGAAAAACCAATAACAGGAGCGCTGGTAGCTGAACCAATGGCTGTGTATATGAATAATAATAGGCTTTTTGTGCCAACTCTAGAATTATTATCGTGGTTTAAAGGTTTTATATCTTCTTATGAAAATAGAGAAAGTTATATTGATGAAACATATTATTACTTGGCCAAAGCGATAGACCCACTACCATTAAAGGGCAGCGTATTAGAAGAACAAAAACCGTTGATGGTAGAACTTGAGGAGGCGATTGATGCGAAAGTAATAAGAAGGGGAGATGAGTTTTTTGTTGCTTTTATTAATGAGGGCAAATCATATCCTGTTCAAACTGTCGCCACCGGCATCAACAAACTCGCCCAACTCATCTACCTCATCATGAACGGCTCGCTGACCAAGGACACCATCCTTTTCTGGGACGAGCCAGAGGCGAATTTGAACCCGAAATATATTACGGTCGTCTCCAAATTCCTGCAAACTTTAGCCAATGCGGGCTGCCAGATTTTCGTTGCCACGCACGATTACCTGCTGTTGAGCCAACTCTCAATGGCAAAGCAGTTCAAGGAAATAGAGAATAATGTGCCTGATATGAAGTTTTTCTCCTTGAAAAAAGGGGAGAATGGGACAGAAATAGAAGAGGGCGGCCTTATTTCAGAGATACAAAACAACCCTATACTTGACGAATACGCCCGACTGCAAGAAACCAAGTTGGGGCTTTACGCCAAGCAGTTTGAAACAACCTGAACATGACCACGCTAACGGAGGGAAAACTGCAATTCCAATTTGATGAAACATGGTCGGAACTCGTCCACTACGATACCTATCCAGACGTAAGGAAGTCGCATCTTTCTTGTGTTGACATAATGGGTTTGAACGGGGGCAATAAGGTTTTTCTTTTTGAAGTAAAGGATTTCAAAAACCAACGACCTGAACAGCATGATTCGATCGTGCGCAGGCTGCTTCCCGATAGCCAGTCCACCCATGACAATAAAGTATCTCCGCTGCTTAAAGACATCGTTGGAAATGTGAAAGACAGCCTTCTATTTCTCTCGCTACAATCACGAAGGAAGGCGTTGGAAGAAGCCGAAATTTGGGTTTCGTTGAGAGAAAAAATAGAAACTCCTTCCAACCAAATCTATGTGGTCTTGTGGCTCGAACTTGATAAAGGTTATCCCAATTTGTCGGCAAGGGAGGTTTTATCGGCTCAAACAATTTTAGAAAGCAAGCTCCAGCAGCGCCTCAGTTGGCTGACGTCAAATGTTATTGTCACCGATACTGCTCGCCATCCATTTGGAGAATCATTAGTGGTCAAAGCCATTTAAAAATATTCTCTACAATTCATCCCACCCATTCCACAATTCATCTGAAAGCCCTCGCCCGTTAAATTGCAGACGCTCACCTTTGCCCAATCATTTCTCATCAAATTAAGCGTCATGAAAATCACCCGACTGTTTACAATCACATTAGTATCGCTGCTATTCGCAGCAATGGGCATTGCCCAAAACCCCACACAGACTATCCGTGGCATCGTCCTCGACCAGCAATCCGAAGTGCCGCTGATTGGCGTGACGGTGGAGCTGGTGGGCGCTGCGCAATTGACGGGAACCGTCACCGAACCTGACGGCAGCTTTGCCATCGAACAAGTGCCCGTGGGCAGGCAGGCGCTTCGTTTTAGCTACGTGGGCTACGAGAGCGTCACCATCCCGAACATCGTCGTGACGGCGGGCAAGGAGTCGTACCTCGAAGTGAAAATGGCCGAATCCTTCACCCAACTGAACGAGGTCGTCGTGACGGCCCAAGTGGACAAAGACAAAGCTGGCAACGAGTTGGCCACCATCAGCGCCAGGCAGTTCTCGCTGGAGGAAGTGACCCGCTACTCCGGTGCCCGCAACGATGCCGCCCGCATGGCCGCCAACTTTGCTGGGGTCAATATTGCGGACGATAGCCGCAACGACATCGTCATCCGGGGAAACTCGCCGACGGGCCTGCTCTGGCGCATGGAGGGGGTGGCCATTCCAAACCCGAACCACTACTCTACGCTTGGAACGACGGGTGGCCCCGTGAGCGCCCTGAACACCAACTTGCTGAAAAACAGCGACTTCCTCACCTCGGCTTTCCCTGCGGAATATGGCAATGCGCTTTCGGGCGTGTTCGACATCCAATTGCGCAGCGGCAACAAAGAGAACCACGAGTTCACGGCGCAGTTGGCAGCGTTTAGCGGCTTGGAAGCAATGGCCGAAGGCCCCATCAAACGGGAAAAGAACAGTTCCTACTTGGTGAGCTACCGCCACTCCTTCGTGGAATTGGCCAATGAGGCAGGCCTTAACTTTGGAACGTCTGCCTTGCCGAAGTACAAAGACCTGTCTTTCAAAGTGGATTTGCCTAAGTCCAAGTTGGGCAATTTTAGCCTTTTCGGCATCGGTGGCCTGAGCAATATCGAGTTCATCGGCAAGGAACTGGCTGCCGACGACTTCTATGGAGAGAGCGACCAGAACAGCTACGTGAACTCACAGTTTGGCGTACTCGGCCTGACCCACCGCCTGCTGCTCAACGAGAACACTTACGTGCGCACCATCATTGCGGCCAGCAACTCCGCCAATACTTACGAGGAAGAGCGGGTACTGGCCGATTCCAGCATCCGCCGCCACTTGGAGGTGGACGATGCCGTGAACCGCTATACGGTCTCCAGTTTTTTGAACAAAAAATACAGCGCCCGCCACACGTTGCGGGTGGGCGTCATCGGCGAGCTTTTCAACGTGAAAAACAGTGTGCGTGACCGGGAGACCCGCCCCGATTGGGTGACGTTGCGTGACTTTGACGGCAACCTGGGCCTGCTGCAAGCCTACGCCCAGTCGCAGTACCGCCTCAGCGAAAAACTGACGCTGAACACGGGCCTGCATACCCAATACCTGACCTTCAACGACACTTGGGCCGTGGAGCCTCGCCTCGCCCTCAATTTCCACCTGACCGAAAACCAACGCCTGAACCTCGGCTACGGCTTGCATAGCCAAATGCAGCCGCTGCCGATGTACTTCCTGCAAGTGCCGCAGGCCGATGGCAGCTACCTGCGCACCAACGAGGACATGGAGTTCAGCCGCAGCCACCAGTTCGTGCTGGGCTACGACGTGAAGGTGGGCGGCGACTGGCGTATCAAGGCGGAGACCTACTACCAAGCCCTTGGCAACGTGCCTGTGGAAAGCGTGCCCAGCAGCTTTTCGATGCTGAACGCTGGGGCCGATTTCGCCTTCCCAGAGAAGCATTTTCTGGTGAACGATGGCACAGGCAAAAACTACGGTTTCGAGCTGACGGTGGAGAAATTCTTCAGCAAGGGCTACTACGTGCTGGTGACCGGCTCGGTGTTCGATAGCAAATACAAAGGCAGCGACGGCGTGGAGCGCAACACGGCTTTCAACAACAAATACACCCTGAACTTCCTGGCGGGCAAGGAGATAAAAATCGGCAAGGACAAGCGCAACGCCCTTACCTTTGACACCAAGTTCACCACGGCGGGTGGGCGCTACTACACGCCGATTGACCTCGCAGCGAGCATCGAAAAAGGGGAGCAGGTGTTCTTGAATGACCAGGCGTACAGCCAGCGCATTGACCCCTACCTGCGCTGGGACGTGAAGTTCGGCTACCGCCTCAATAGCAAGAAGCGCAAGCTCTCCCAACAGTTTTTCCTCGACTTCCAAAACGTGACGAACCACGAGAACGTATTCACCTACCGCTTCAACCGTCAACGTGGCGAGGTGCAGCAAGTGAACCAAATCGGCTTCTTCCCGGATGTGCTGTGGAGGGTGCAGTTTTGAGTTGGGTTTGATTTGTTTGAGGAGTTTGAATAGTTTGACTTGTTCGAGGCGCAATTCAAACCCATCAAACTCCTCAAACCCATCAAACCCATCAAACTCCTCAAACCCATCAAACCCATCAAACTCCTCAAACCATTCAAACAATGAATAAAGCATCCGAAATACTCGGCTTCAGCGACCGCTGGTTGGTCATCATCGGGGTGCCGGTGGTGGCGCTGCTGACGGGGCTGCTGATGTTCGCCGATGTGCTGGTGGCGTCGCCACGGCAGTTCTTCTCCAGTTGCTTTCTGGTGGGACTGGCCTATACGGTGATTTACTGGCTGGTATTCCGGTACGCTTGCGTGTATTGGCGCAGCAAATACCCCAAACTGGAGCAGAGCGGCAAACGGATTACCTACTTGGCGTTGACGGTGGTAGTCGTTTATTTCGGATTGAAACTGGTGCTCGACCCCTTTTTGCACAAGCCTTTTGAGAATGAATTGGGCGTTGCGAAATTGGAGCATGAAATCGCCATGTCCGTCGCTTCGTTGCTCGTTACTTTCCTAGTGTTGGGCATCTACGAAGGCGTTGGCCTATTCAACCTGCTGAAAACCACCCAATTGGAAAAAGAGCGCCTGCTGAAGGAGAACATGCAGAGCCAACTCGAAAGCCTGCGCAACCAGGTGAACCCCCATTTCTTCTTCAATAGCCTGAACACGCTGGCCTACCTCATCCCCGAAGACAGCAACAAGGCCGTCAACTTCGTGCGCAAGCTCTCGCAAACCTACCGCTACATCCTCGATGTGCGGGAGCGGGAACTGGTGAGTTTGGAGGAGGAATTGAATTTCCTGAAAGCGTTTATCTCCTTGCTCAAAGAGCGTTTTGGTGAAAACCTCCAGGTCGAAATTACGGTGCAACCGCAACTGCTCCAATACCAAACCCTGCCGCTGGCCCTGCAAATGCTGATGGAGAACGCCATCAAGCACAATATCGTGTCGGCGCAGCACCCCCTGCACATCCACATCGGCACCGAGTCCGACGACCGGCTGGTGGTGCGGAACCGCCTCCAGCGCAAGCCCCATCCCGAACCCGGTACGGGCACCGGCCTCGACAATATCCGCAACCGCAGCCGCCTTTTGATGAACCAAGAAGTGGAGGTCATGGAGACGGAGGGGGAGTTTGTGGTGGTGCTGCCGTTGTTGAGGGTTTGATTGACGATTGTTGATTACATGATTACATAATTGTTGATGGAATGGCGGATTTTTTGAATTTTGATGGTTGAAGTCGGCCTTGACGAGTAGGCAGGAGCCAACACATCAAAAATCAACAATCATGTAATCAAAAATCGTCAATCAAAAACCACGATATGTAACTGACCTACAAGTCCTTATGAATATCCTCCTCATCGAAGACGAACTCCCCGCCGCCAGGCTCCTCGCCAAGTTGTTGGCCGAGCATTGCCCGCAGGGCAATATCATGGCCACGCTCGACTCCGTAGAGGCGGCTTCGCAATGGCTGCAACGCCCGCCGACCCAGCCCGACCTCATCTTCATGGACATCCAACTGGCGGACGGCCTCAGCTTCGACATTTTCAACCAGACCGAGGTGCGCTCGCCCGTCATCTTCACCACCGCCTTCGACCAGTACATGCTCAAGGCGTTCAAGGTACACAGCATTGACTACCTGCTGAAGCCCGTGGAACCGGAGGAACTGGTGCGGGCGCTGGAGAAATACGAGCGTTTTTTCCGAAAACAGGCCGCCTTTGATTTTGGCAGCATCCAGCAAATGCTACAGGCCGCCGTGCAGCGGCCCCAGTATAAGGAGCGGTTCCTCGTCAAGTCCGGCCAGCACCTCATCCACCTGCCCATCGCCGACATCGCCTATTTTTTCTCGGAAGACAAAGTGGCCTTTGCCAAGGGCAACGATGGCCGCAAGCACATCATCGAATACACCCTCGACCAGTTGGAGGGCTGCCTTGACCCCCGACAGTTTTTCCGCATCAACCGCCAGACGCTGGTGCGCCCCGAGGCCATTGGCAAAATCTCGCAGTGGTTCAACAGCCGCCTGAAAGTGGAGCTGCTGCCCCCCGCCAACGAGGCCGAAGTGGTGAGCCGGGAGCGGGTGGCGGAGTTTAAGAAGTGGTTGAATGGGGAGGTGTGAAAGGCTTGCATTTCCCATTGTTTTGTTTTTGGGTTTCGGTGGGTTGGGTTATCTTGCGTCAAGTTTGCTGGTGTGTGGGAACGCTGGCGAGCTAAGTAAAAAATAGTTCAAAAAGAAAAGATGAAACTATTCAACATATTCAAGAAAAAGGAAGTAAATGCTGAACCTGTAAATAATTTGCCAGAAATGCTGATGGTAAAGCTGTTTTTTATTGATGAACCTAAGTTAGTTGATAAGGAAATTAATGATGCTTTAAGAAAGAGATTTAAGAACATCGGATTTCCAGAGTTGGGTAATTCTCCTGACAATTCAAGGCAATATTTTTTCAAAGATTATGAATTGGAATTTTAAGAAGGTAGAATTCCAGTTCAGGGAACAATTTATATCCCTGATACCAAAGGAGTAGCCTTGGATAAACTTGAAAAAACATTTCATCAATCTTGGGATTGGAGAGAGGCGGAATCAGTAGTTAAACAATGTAATTATGAGATTATGCTAACTGATTTAATGTCAAGAGAACTTGATTATAAATTAAGGCTTGAGTATTTTCAAAAATTTATTGCTTCTATAGTGGAAGCAATGAATCCTAAAGCGATTTGGATTTCCAATGGTGAGAAAATAATGAATAAAGATGAATATTTAGATAAATTTTCAATAAATGATTATCGAAATTTGGGTGGCTTCATAAATGTAAGACTTTTCAATATTCAAGAATCAAATGGAGAAATGATAATGGATACGCTGGGATTGAATTCATTGGGACTTCCTGATTTTCAAATAAGATTCAGCAATTACAACCCGTCAGATATTGCCGGGTTACTGTTTAATTATGGCAGCTATATTTACGATAATGGAGTTGTGATTAAAAACGGAAACACCATTCAAGGAGTTGAAGAAAATCAAAACTGGAAATGTTATTTCAGGGAATCTTTGATTGAACCAAAAAGGATAGTAATCGAAATAATAAATACGTAGTTTGTGGTGTTCGTCCTGTTAGCATCCCACCTCTACTTCATTTGAAAAATACTCCTACTCATGGATAGCTATGCAAACATTCGAACCAAGGTTACTGCCTCTGGCACACCTACATATGCCCCACGCATTCACCGCTAGAAAAAGAGAATTACCTTGCGCCAAGTTGCTAACAGCTCAAAACAGACCTATGTCCCTCCACCTAGTCAACAATCAATACCTCATCGAAAAAATGCCCGGCAAGGGCGGCTGGAGCTACGTGGTCATTTCGGAAATCCCGAAAGCGGCGAGGCTGTCCATGGGCTTGGTCAGGGTGCGTGGCTTCATAGATTCGTATGAACTGAAGCAGTTCAACCTGCTGCCCATGAAAGATGGGAAGATGCTGTTGCCGCTAAAGTCGGCGGTGCGTAAAAAAATAGGCAAGCAGGAGGGCGACCGGGTGCATGTCGTCCTCTATGCCGACGACTCGGCGGTGGAGGTGCCGGATGATATACTGGCCTGCCTGCTGGAGTCCGACAGGGCCTACCAGTTCTTCCAAACCCTGTCCGACAGCAACAAGAAATACTATATAGACTGGATTGAGGAGGCCAAAAAAATAGAAACCAAAGCCGATAGAATCATCAGGGCCATTCAGATGCTGGAAAAGGGGCAGCGGTTTTATGATTGGCCAGCGAGGGAGGAATAGGAAGCCTTAAAGCTTCAGCCGTGTCCGTCATTTCCCACCAAATTCATTAATTTCGCCTCGCTCTAAACTTAATATTTACGAACCAAACATAGAAACCAACAGACAGCTTCTTTAATAATAAACATCATTTTCAATGAAAATAAGCGCTTTTTCATACATAAGGAATGGGTTCAAATATGGCTATCCATTTTTGCAATCAATACAGTCAGTACTGCCACTTTGCGATGAATTCGTTATTGCTGTAGGCGATTCAGAAGATGGAACTAAAGAAGCAATAAAAAACCTTGAAAATGCAAAAATCAAAATTATAGACACAATTTGGGATGATAATTTGAGGAGTGGAGGTAGGATATTCGCTCAGCAATCAAATATTGCGCTCGGAGGGATAAGTGGCGATTGGGCTTTTCATATTCAAGCAGACGAGGTTTTACATGAAGATGATTTATTTAAGATAAGAACGGATATGGAGTCTGCAAACGAAGAATACCATACGGAGGGGTTGTTGTTTGATTTTTTAAATTTTCATGGAAGTTACAGTTATTTAAATAACACAAGATATCAGCATAGAAAAGAAATTCGAGCCTTTAAAAACGACTTAACCGTATTTTCCTATCGGGATTCACAAGGGTTTAGGAAATACCCTTCTTACGAGCAGTACTTGTCAGGCCACAAGGGTGATAAACTTCGAGTAAAATATATTGGAGTGCCGATATATCATTATAGCTATGTAAGAAATCCAAAATTGATGAACTATAAATCAAAGCATTTTGAAACATATTGGCATGAGGATAAGTATGTCAACGAGAAATACCAGTCCACGGAAGAATTTGACTATTATAAAATAGCCAGAGTAAAACGATTTGAAGGCCAGCATCCAGCCGTAATGAAAGACCTCGTGGAAACAGGTGATTGGGGATTTGACCCCAAGAAATTGAGCGGAAAAATTTCTATTAAAGACCGCATACTCTATTGGATAGAAGACAAAATAAACCATCGAATAGGTGAGTACAAGAATTATATTCAAGTTTGATAATAAACTGGTGCAGGGTCTGTAAATTGGAAAATGCTACAACTCATTAATAGCCACACAATCACCCCGGCTGAGGTAGCGCACCATGCGAAGGCCACAGACCTGAGTCCGTTCGGCAGGCAAAATTTCAAAAAAGGTAGATTCGCACGGTTTTTGAAGACTGCCTAATTTTTAGAATGCGCATAAAATATCAACAATGAAGTACACCAGGTTAATAGAGCTAGCCAACGTGCAGGAATTGGACATGGTGAAGATTGCATTCAACGAAGCGGGTATTCATTATCAAGTCTTGTTTGAAAATACGCTACAAGTTGCCAGTGTTTACGCATTGGGCAACGGCGGCGCCATTGTGGAAGTGGCCGATACGGAAGTAGAGCAAGCTAGGGAAATTTTGAGTGAACTGGGTATCGAACTGGAGTTTGACCCGGAGGAGGCGAAGTTTGAATTCATTCATAAGTTTGACGAATTGACCAATAAACTCCCGCTTTTTGGTAGCTTGGAAGTGGGTTATAGGTTGTTGTCGTTGTTGGGGCTTTTAGCAATTATGGTTGGCGTTGTTGCTATTTTATATTTATCTCGAATTACCAAAGAGAAATTAGTGGATAGCCTATGGTGTACCACCGAAATCATGCATGATGGCAAAAAGCTCCAGCCTAAAACGCATATGTTTATTGAAATTAAGGGCCTCAACTGGTGCAATGAGGGTATTAGGTTTCGTGAATTTGGAGATATAAGTCTGCCAGGCTTTGACTCCAATAATGCATACGGTAATTGGGAATATAGGAAAGGAGGTGTCATCGTAATTAAAGATATGGACATATTCGAGGACATATATGAAGGAGAGTATGAAGTAGAGGAAAAATGGAACGGAATAGTGCAGCTTACCTCGAAACGGACAGTTATCAGAATGGTAAGGAGGTGACAGCGTGCCTCACTTCCCACCAAAACTACTACCTTCGCCCTTGCCTTTGAAAGGGGTAAAAATTTCATTTTTTCCCCTCCATCCAGATATGGGCTGTTGTTGGAAAAATCGAAGATTTTTCCAACAACCCTTGTTTAGGAACAGAAATCGGCAATTTTCACATGGAAAAACAAGACCTCGGACGCACGGAAATAGCCTCGCTCGGCGAGTTTGGCCTTATCGAGCATTTGACCAAAAACTTTGAAATCCAGAACGAGAGCAGCCACCGGGGCATCGGCGACGATGCGGCGGTGATTGACAACACGGGCTTCCTCACCGTCGTGAGCACCGACCTGCTGGTGGAGGGCGTCCACTTCGACCTGATGTACACCCCGTTGAAGCACCTTGGCTACAAGTCGGTGGTGGTCAACCTCTCGGACATCTACGCCATGAACGCCCAGCCGAAACAGATTACCGTGTCCATCGCCGTGAGCAACCGATTCAGCGTGGAGGCATTGGATGAGTTTTACGAAGGTGTGAATTTGGCCTGTAAATTCTACGGCGTGGACCTCGTGGGCGGCGACACGACCTCTTCACTCAAGGGCTTCCTTATCAGCGTGACGGCCATCGGGCAGGCGAAGGAGGAGCAGTTGGTCTATCGCAGCGGCGCCAAGCCCGGCGACATCCTCTGCGTCACTGGCGACCTCGGTTCGGCCTACCTCGGCCTGCAATTGCTCGAACGGGAGAAGCAGCTCTACCTTTCCAATCCCGGCATCCAGCCCGACCTGGAGCAGCAGGACTACCTTTTGGGCCGCTTCCTGAAACCGGAGGCCCGCAAGGACATGATTGACCTTTTCCGCCAAAACGGCCTCGTGCCCACGGCCATGATGGACGTATCTGACGGCATCAGTTCCGACCTGATGCATATCTGCAAACAGTCGAACGTGGGGGCCATCATCGAGGAAGAGGGTGTGCCCATCCACAACGACGCCAAGATGCAGGCGCTCAAGTTTAAAATGGACCCGCTCACCTGCGCCCTCAACGGCGGTGAGGACTACGAACTGCTCTTCACCATTGACCCCAACGACCTTGAAAAAATACGCCTCCTGCCAGACATCTACATCATGGGCGAGATTACGGAGAAGAGCGAAGGGGTGAAGCTGCATTCAAGCGGCGGGAAGATTCATGACCTTGTTGCACAGGGCTGGAAACACTTTTGATGGAAGGGGGGTAGAATATTTTGATTTAAGATTGCAGATTATCCCGCCTTGCGGGACAGGCTATGATTCCAGATTTAAGATTGACGGCGAACGTCACGCAAAATCTCAAATCTGAAATCATGTAATCTTATATCGTCAATCAAATACCCGACTTTGACAATTAACAACGACTATAATGCATTGGATTGACTGGGCGGTAATGCTTTTGGTTCTCGGCGGAATCATCATCTACGGCATGTGGAAGACCCGCAGCGTGGACAACGTGCGGAGTTACCTCATGGGCGACCGTGAGCTGAACTGGTTTACCATCGGCCTATCCGTCATGGCCACGCAGGCCAGTGCCATCACCTTCCTCAGCACGCCCGGCCAGGCATTTGACGACGGGATGCGCTTCGTGCAGTTCTACTATGGCCTGCCCATTGCGATGGTCATCATAACGGTGTTCGTACTGCCGATTTATTACAAACTCAATGTTTACACGGCCTACGAGTTTTTGGAGCAACGTTTCGACCTAAAAACCCGAACGCTGGCGGCCATCCTGTTCCTGTTTTCGAGGGGCATGGCGGCGGGTTTCACCATTGCGGCACCGAGCATCGTGCTGGCCAGCATCATGGGCTGGAACCTGCAATGGACCATCATCGCCACGGGCGCCGTCGTCACCATTTACACGGTTTTCGGCGGCACGAAGGCCGTGAGTGTGACCGGGGAGCAGCAGATGCTGGTCATCCTGATTGGGCTGGTCATCACGGCGTTTTTGATTGTAGGCCAATTCCCCGACCATATCAGCATGACGGATGGCTGGGCGGTGGCACGAGAACTGGACAAAACCGACATCGTGGACACCAAATGGGACCTCTCCAACCGCTACAATATCTGGTCGGGCCTCATTGCCTCGGTCTTCCTCTTCCTTTCCTATTTCGGCACCGACCAATCGCAGGTACAACGCTACCTGAGCGGCCGCTCGCTGAAGGAGAGCCGCATGGGGCTACTGTTCAACGGCCTGATAAAAATTCCGATGCAATGGTTCGTGCTGTTCACGGGCATCATGGTCTATCTCTTTTTCCAGTTCACCGAGCCGCCCGTGCATTTCAACAAGACGAACCTGGCGATGCTCGAAGCATCGGCCAAATACCAGCCGCAACTGGACAGCCTGAAAGGGCAGCACACCGCCGTTTTTCAACAAAAACAAGTGGAAGTAAAAGCCCTCGTGAACGCCTTGCACACCGAGGATGCTGCGCAAATTGCGGCAGCAAAAACCAAAGTGGCCGACCTGACCGCCCAAGAAGTGGCCGTGCGGGGCCAAGTGGACGACCTGCTGCGCCAATACGACGCCGACAACGACCAAGTGAAAATCGAGCCGAACGATAAGGACTACGTCTTCATCACCTTCGTGGTCAATTACCTGCCCAAGGGTATGATTGGGCTGCTCTTGGCAGTCATTTTCTGCGCCGCCATGTCGAGCATCTCTTCAGAACTGAACGCACTGGCCACCACCTCCGTCATTGATATCTACCGCCGCTCGCTGCGCCCCGATGCGCCCGATAGGCATTATTTCGGGGTGAGCAAATGGCTGACCATGGGCTGGGGCGCGCTGGTCATTTGCTTCGCCTCCATTACGCTATTGTTCGAGAACCTGATACAGGCCGTGAACATCGTGGGGTCGCTGCTCTATGGCACCATCCTAGGCATTTTCGCCGTGGCTTTTGCCATGAAATGGGTGCGTGGCACGGCGGTTTTCGTCGCTGCGCTCGTGGGCGAGGCCGTGGTGCTTTTCGTTTATTTTATGGATAAAATGGATGGGAAAGAAGACCTTGGATTCGTCTGGCTGAACCCGATTGGCTGCTTGACGGTGATGGCAGTGGCAGCGGTGTTGCAGGTGATGATGGGGAAAAAAGACGAAGGCGTGACCCAAGCTTGATTTTTATACCCTGTTTCTAAAAACTGCGTTTATGGTAGATTTGAATGCTGAATTGTTCAGATTCAAAGCAGCGTAGCCTAAACGTCCATGAATTTTTTCCCAACCATTGCGAAGCAAAGTATAAAAAGGCTGGCCATTGCGCTGCCTTTTATATTGTTGTTTTTGGGAAAAACGGATGCCCAAAAAACGATGCGCCTCCGCCTTTTGGCCATGGACGCAGATAGCGTCACGCTGCAAAAAAAGCTGAAACCGCAGCCTGCCCTTCCCGATTCCACGCAGGCATTCAGTGAATTGAAAAACGTTATTGCGCAGCTACAGGCCCAAGCCCACCTCGAAGCCTCGGTGGACAGCACGGCTTGGCAAGACAGTACCACGCTTTTGGCTTGGCTGCACCTCGGCCCCATTTACGAATGGGCCAGCCTCCGCAACGGCAACGTTCCCGACGACCTGCTCAACCGCAGCGGCTTCCGCCCAAAACTGTTCAATGGAAAACCGCTCCGTTTTACCGACATCCTAAAACTTCAAGAACGACTACTCCAAGAAGCCGAGAACAGGGGCTTCCCTTTCGCCAAAGTGAGCATTGACAGCCTACGATGGGCTTCCCCCAATCTTAAATCTGATATCTTAAATCTTAAATCTGAAATCAAAACCACCACTATCGAAGCCAAGCTAGTGTTGTCACCCGGCCCCCTCGTCCTTTTCGACAGCCTCACTGTGGAGGGCGATGCAAAGATTTCGACGAACTACCTTCGGCAATACCTGGGCATACACGCGGGCGAGCCGTACAGCCGCCAACAGGTGTTGCGCATTCGGCAGCGGATACGGGAACTGCCATTTTTGCAAGAGAAAAAAAACGCCCTCGTCACCTTTCGAGATGGCACGGCCAACCTTCGGCTTTTCCTCGAAAAAAAGAAGGCCAGCCGCTTCGATTTCTTGTTGGGCGTGTTGCCCGACAACGGGCGGGTGGAGCAAAAGCTGCTCGTTACGGGCAATTTCAATGCGGAATTCCAGAACCAGTTTGGCTTGGGCGAGCGCATTTATGCCAGCTTCGAGCGGCTGCGGCCACAGACACAGCGCCTTGAAATAGCCTTCTCTTACCCCTATATGCTGCAACTGCCCTTTGGGGTTGACCTCAAGTTCAATCACTACCGCCGGGACAGCACCTATACCGATGTCATTGGCGAGTTCGGGGTGCAGTACCTCTTCGAGGGCGGCAACTACCTAAAGGCGTTTTGGAACACGACCGCTTCCAACCTCATTTCCGTGGACACAGTTGCCATCAAACAGGGACGCTACCCCCGCCAACTGGACGTGCGCAACCGGGCCTTTGGCTTGGAGGCCAGTTGGCAGTCGCTCGACTATCGCTTCAACCCCCGCCGGGGCTGGGTGCTGCTGGCCAAGGGCAGTGCCGGCACCCGCAGCATTGAGCGGAACCAGGCCATTTTGAACGTGGCGGAGAGCTTTTACGATACCTTGCCAAAGCGGACGTTCCGGTTCATGTTGGAGGCAAGGTTGGAGCGGTACATTCCGCTGTTTGAGCGGAGCGCCATCAAGCTTTCGGCACGGGGCGGCGGCATTTTTTCCGAAGGAAAAGTCTATCAGAACGAGCAGTTCCGCATCGGCGGCAACCGATTGCTGCGGGGCTTTGACGAAGAGAGCGTTTTCGCCACGATGTTCAGCGTTTTTTCCTTGGAATACCGTTTGCTCATCGGCCAGAACAGCTATTTCTATGGCTTTGGCGACTATGGCCTCGTGGCCGACCGTCGCATTGGCCAGCCGAACAACGACGATAGGCCGCTGGGCTTTGGCGGCGGCCTGACCTTTGAAACCTCGGCGGGCATTTTTGGCATCAGCCTCGCCATCGGCAGGCGCGCTGGCGACCCGCTTGATTTCAGGAACCCGAAAGTGCATTTTGGATATGTGAGCGTTTTTTAACTGGGTTAAAATGCGATTAGAATGCCTGTGGTTGTTGAACTTTAGGAAGCCTCACTCATTATTATGGCCATCAACCAACTTTGCCCATGCATCCAATAAAACGCTTCTTCCGACTGCTAAAACTCGACAAGAAGGACATCACTTACATCTACCTCTACGCCATCTTCGCTGGGCTGATAGCGCTCAGCCTGCCCCTTGGCGTGCAGGCCATCATCGGCCTGATAGCGGGCGGCAGTGTATCAAGTTCTTGGATGATTCTGATAGGCGTGGTGACGCTCGGCACGGTGCTGGCTGGCGTGCTCACCATCATGCAACTCTCGGTGACAGAGACCATCCAACAGCGCATCTTCACCCGCTCGGCCTTCGACTTTGCCTACCGCATCCCCAAGCTGAAATGGGAAGCCATCCACGGCGAGTACGCCCCCGAATTGGTCAACCGCTTTTTCGACACCCTCACCGTGCAGAAGGGCCTGCCCAAAATCTTGATGGACTTTTCCACGAGCATCCTGCAAATCTTTTTTGGGCTGCTGCTGCTTTCGTTCTACCACCCATTTTTCATTTTTTTCGGGCTGCTGCTCTTGGCCATCGTGGGCGTCATCATGGCCGCCACTTGGCGCAAAGGCTTGAAAACCAGCATTAAAGAATCGAAGTACAAGTACGAGGTGGCCTACTGGCTGGAGGAGCTTGCCCGCTCCATGGGCACCTTCAAGCTGGCAGGGGCCAGCGACTTTCCATTGCAAAAAACCGACAAGCTCGTGAACGGCTACCTCGATGCCCGTAAGGCGCATTTTCGGGTACTCGTCACGCAGTACGGCAGCTTGGTGGGCTTCAAGGCGCTCATCACGATGGGCCTGCTCATCCTCGGCAGTGCCCTCGTCATCAACAACGACATTAATCTCGGCCAGTTCGTGGCGGCGGAAATCGTCATCATCCTCGTGATGAGCTCCGTGGAGAAGCTCATCCTCACGATGGAAACGATTTATGACACCCTCACGGCGCTCGATAAGCTCGGCGGCTTCACCGACCTCGACACGGAGCGGGAGGAGGGCATCCCCTTCAAGCAATGCGACACGGGCAAGGGCGTCGCCGTGGAACTGAGCGACCTCAACTACCGTTTCCCAAATTCAGAAATGGACTCGCTGCGCAATATCAACCTCCGCATTTCCGAAGGTGAAAAGCTTTGCATCGCAGGCTACAACTCATCGGGGAAGTCCACTTTGTTGCATCTCATTGCAGGGATTTATTCCGATTTCAAAGGTTCGCTGACCTACAACGGCATCCCGTTCCGCAACCTAGACCCTGTGAGCTTGCGGGCACATATTGGCGACCACATGTCACATGAGGATATTTTCAAAGGAACCCTGCTGGAGAACGTCACAATGGGGCATGATGGCGTCAGTTTGCAGGATGCGATTATGGCTGTGGAACAGGTCGGGCTAGCCGATTTTGTGAAAAAACTGCCCGAAGGCTACGACACCATTTTGCTGCCGGGCGGCAAAAACCTGCCCCGCAACATCATCTCGAAAATCATCTTCGCCCGATGCCTCGCCTCCCGCCCTTCGCTGCTGGCCATCGAAGAGCCGTTCGATTTTCTCGAAAAAGAAGACAGGGGGCGCATCGCCGAAATGCTGACGGCCATCCCCAATTGCACACTCGTCACTGTCACCGACGACCCGCTCATGGCGTCCAAATGCGACCGCATCATCATCCTGCAAGATGGGTGCATCGTGGAGGAAGGCGGGTTTGAAAAAATCAGCCAAGGCGAGCATTTCAAGCAGATATTCAAAACCAATTGAAAGCCTTGACTTTCAACCACTAAAACTAGATTATTATGCAGTGCAAAGCCTTTTTATTCAGCTTGTTTTTCATGGTTTTTTGCTTCGCAAAACAGGCTAAAGGCCAGAGTTGGGCTGTTGGCCTGCACTTCGGCGAGAACCTTTCCACCCTCCGTGGCAATGCAAAAACGGACTACCTGCCGGGGTTCATGGGCGGCCTCCATGCTAGCCATTACCTCACCGAGAACGTGGTGCTGCGCTTGGAGGCCAATTTTGAACGAAAAGGATCTCGCATCGAAGGCGTCAATCCAAATCCCGACCCTGGTACACCTGATTTTGCAAACGATTACCGCTTCGACTACCTTTCACTGCCCGTCATGCTTCGGTATTCCGTCGGAAAGAACGCCAAATTTGTGGTCGGTGGGGGTGCCTCGGTGGACTACCTCATTCGGCAGCGCACCGATTATGGAACCTTGACGACCAATGAACTTGGCGATTACCGACGCTTTGACTCCGACCTGATAGGAACAATGGGTGGGGCTATCCCATTTGGCGAAAAATGGACGGTTTCCCTTGAAATGCGGGCCTTATGGGGTCTTATTGGCGTGAACAAACCCAAGGGCGTCGCACCTGAATTGGGCAAAAACCTCTCGTGGGGACTAATGGCGGGCGTTAACTATTATCTATAAACGAGTTGTAAAATCGTAAATCCACAAGTGCTTAACATTTCTGAAAATACCATCCTAGACAAAGTGGACACGAGCCGCTATCGTTCGTTCCAGCGCACGGAATTGTCCCGTGCTAACCGCAAATTCAAACGATGGCTGCTGGCCGTGCTCATCATCTTCGTGGTCATGCTCTTCTTGCCTTGGACGCAGAACATTCAGACCAAGGGCAAAGTGACTACCCTCTACCCCGACCAGCGCCCACAGACCATTCACTCGACCATCGGCGGACGGGTGGAGAAATGGTACGTGCGGGAGGGCCAGCTCGTGAAGGCAGGCGACACCATCGTTTACCTATCGGAGATAAAAACCGAGTACTTCGACCCCAACCTCGTTGGGCGCACCGGCTCGCAGGTGGCGGCGGTGGAAGGCTCGATGGGGAGCTATTCCAGCAAGGTGGAAGCCCTTGAAAATCAGATTGTTGCGATGCAACAAGAGCTGAAGTTCAAAAACGAGCAGCTTCGCAACAAGCTGCGCCAAAGCCGCCTCAAGGTCACCTCCGATAGCATCGAGCTGGTGCGGGCAAAGCTGGATCTCGACGTGGCGCAGAACCAGTTCAAACGGGCCGAGGAAATGTACGAAAAGGGCCTCATCCCGCTCACCACCTTCGAGCAGCGCAAGCTGAAAGTCCAGGAAACGGCCACCAAGCGCCTCGACGCCGAGAACAAATGGAACATCAGCCGAAATGAACTGGACAACGCCCGGATTGAGTTTTCGACGGTGCTGAACGAGTACGCCAACAAGATTGCCAAGGCTGAATCGGACAAGTTCAGTACCCTCAGCGATCGCTTTGAATCCGAGAACAAACTGAACAAACTCAAGGTGGAACAGGAAAACTACCGCCGCCGCAGTGGTTTCTACTACATCACCGCCCCGCAGGACTGCTACATCACGCAGGCCGTGGTGGCGGGCGTGGGCGAGACGGTGAAGGAGGGTGCCCCCGTCGTGACTATCATGCCTGCTGGCGCAAAACTGGCAGTGGAAATGTACGTGAAGCCCATTGACCTGCCGCTCGTTTCGCTCGGCACCCGGGTCAATTTCATCTTCGACGGTTGGCCAGCCTTCGTGTTCAGCGGCTGGCCGAACCTCACCTTCGGAACCTACGAGGGAGAGGTCTTCGCCATGGACAACAATATCGGCATGGATGGCACGTACCGCATCCTAGTTGCCCCGCACGAGGAGGTGAAGCCTTGGCCGACGGCCCTTCGCCCCGGCGGTGGCGCACAGTGCGTGGCGCTGCTGAACAACGTGCCGCTGTGGTACGAGCTATGGCGGAAGGTAAATGGGTTTCCTCCGGATTTTTATGAGAATGGGAGAAAGGAGGAGGGTAAGGATGAGGGTAAAAAATAAGGCGGAACGAAGGTATTCCTCGTTCCGCCTTAGCGCCAAAACTGGATTGGACAGCCGGTTATTTTTTCTTGGCCTTCGATTCTAGCTTTTGCTGGATGGCGACCACCAAGTCGAGTTGAACATCCAGAAAATCAGCAATTTCTTGGGCAGTGAAGCGCTTGGTTTTGAGCATTTTGGTAGCAGCAGTGGTAGCTTTTTTGATTTCTCCCTTGTTCATGCCAATCTCGATGCCTTCAGCCTTGCCTACGGCAATACCTTCCTTTTTGCCCTTTGCTTTTCCCACTTCAATGCCCTGCTTGTAGCGGATATCGGTCTTTAAATCATAAGTGAATGCCATTTCTTTTGAAATTTGGATGAAAACTGGTTGCAATTTACGGAGTTTGGACAAAACCTCCAAGCGGCGGAGATGCTTTCCAAACACCGTTTTATCTTTTGAAAGTTCATTGACTTTTTGCAAAATGCGCTGAATCGCCAATTCGGGTTTATCCCCGCCATAGTCGGCAAGGATGGCCCAAATAACTGCCTCTGGCACACTAGACTGCAAGAACTTGTGGTAGTCGAGCGACTGGATGGCGATGACCTCGAAACTGTGCTTCGTGAACTCATCCTCGAAGAAAGGCTTGAGGTTTTTCAACCGCTTTTTGTCGCCCAAATAAATAACGTATTGGAGCACTTTGAGGTTGAAAAGCAGGTTGAGCATCCCTTTTTTCAAGAGCATGATGCTGCCGATATCCTCGTCGGGCAGGTGAAATTCAAGGTGGAGGAGTTGTCGTGCGACCTTGTCCTTGAATAACAGCATTTTCAGGTGGTCGGCCTCCCGTTCGAGGGTGTACTGGATTTTGTCCTCCACCTCCACGGCTTGGTCAAAGCGGAGGCCAAGGGCAATCTCGGCAAGCGGCTTCAAGGCAGGCTCGATGATTTCCTTGATGATGCGGTCATAGATGTTCGCCATAGTATGTTTTTTGGTGAAAAGCGTTTTTGCGAAGCGAATTTAACCCCTTGTCTATCAATTGTTTAACGAATGAAACAGAATTGTTTTTCTTATAAAATATTTGCCTTTTTATGGCTGCTCCTGTTGCCCTGCCTCGTCATTTCGCAGCAACTCAGCCCTGACGCCTTCCTTCAACAAGTGCGCTCCAACCACCCCGTTGCGAAGCAAGCGACCCTGCTTTCGCCACAGGCGGAAGCCACGCTGTTGTCGGCCCGTGGCGGCTTCGACCCGAAGGTGTTTGGCGACTGGGAGCGCAAGAGCTTTGATGGCAAAAACTACTTCAACATCGCCGAAGGCGGCGTGAAGCTGCCCACCTGGTATGGCATCGAGGGCAAGCTGGGCTACAACTACGCCACGGGCATCAACCTCAGCCCGGAGCACAAACTGCCCGCCGATGGCCAAGCCGTGCTCGGTGCGTCGGTGACGCTACTGCAAGGCTTGGTGATTGACGAGCGCCGGGCGGGCCTGTTCCAAGCCCGCATCCTCCAGCAGGCAAATATTGCGGAGCAACGCCTACTGATGAACGACCTGCTCTACGAGGCCGCCAAAGCCTACTGGGATTGGTCGCTGGCCGATGCTTGGGTGCGCACCTACGGGGAGGCCGTGCGCAATGCCGAAATCCGCCTCGATGGCATCCGGGGCAGTTGGCAGCAGGGCGACCGGCCTGCCATTGACACGCTGGAGGCGCTCATCCAGGTGCAGGACCGACGGTTGGAACTGAACGCTGCGCAACTGCATTTTCGTAACGCCCGGCTAGTGCTGCAAAATTTCAACTGGGAGAACGGCCAAGCTCAACCCGTGGACACGACGTTGCGCCCCCAGCCCCTTGCCGATGGCCTTTTGGCAGACCTAATAACCCTTGCACCCCCCGACACGCTGGCAGCGCAGCACCCGCAGGTGCAGGGCTACCGCTTCAAGCTGGAAAGCCTCGACGTGGAGCGCCGCCTGAAGCGGGAGGCGCTGAAGCCCCGGCTGGACGTGTCGTACAACCTGCTCGGCGACGGCTTCGACATCTCGCCCAACAACGGCGATTTTTTCCTCCAAAACTACAAATGGGGCGTGCAAGTGGGCTTTCCGCTTTTCTTCCGAAAGGAGCGGGGCGGTCTGCAGTTGGCGGAGCTGAAAATCATGGATGCCGAGCTTGGGCTTACGCAAAAGCGGCAGGAAATCCGCAACAAAATCAACGCCTACCAGAACGAACTGGCCAATTTGCGCCAGCAGATAAACCTCGCCAACGCCATGCGGGAAAACTACGCCCGGCTGCTGGCGGGCGAAAACGACAAGTTCGTGCTCGGTGAAAGCTCGCTGTTTCTCGTCAATTCACGGGAGAACAAGCTCATCGAGGCGCAACTGAAACTGGCCAAACTGCAAGCCGAAGCACGAAAGACCGAGGCAGGGCTGCGCTGGGCAGCGGGTCAATGGCAGTGATGGGTGTTTATGTGCTGGCAGAAGTGCTTGCATTTTGGCAAAACCAGTAGCTTCGCCCAAAATCTACCATGCCTTTTGGTTGTTTGCAGTGCCTCGACTGCCAACTGCCAACTGTCAAACTGCCAACTATTTATGAGACAAGCATTGGAGACCGAACAAAAAGCCCTAGAAATCAACCTAGATGACAGCATCTACGGCACCTTGGCCGAAATAGGGGCGGGGCAGGAGGTGTCCCGGAATTTCTTCAAGGTGGGAGCCTCGTCGGGCACCATCGCCAAGACGATGAGCGCCTACGACAAGGTCGTTTCCGATGAAATCTATGGGCCAGAACCGAGCGGGCGCTACGTCTGCGAGAGCCGCCTTTACAAGATGTTGGAACACGAGTGGGAGTTGATTGAAGGCCGCCTTCGCTCGGTACGACCAGAGACCAATTTCTTCGTGTTCGCAAATACGGTGGCTACGATGAACTACCAACGCACCATCAAGGGAGACGGCTGGCTCGGCATCCGCTTCCAGACCAGCCCGGCCAGCGAACCCAACGACCTCGTGCTGCACATCCGCTTGCTCGACAACGATACGCAACTCCAGCAACAGGCCGTAGGGAAGCTCGGCGTGAACATGGTTTACGCTGTTTTCCGCTACGCAAACGACCCTGAAACACTGCTGCTCTCGCTGATGGACGGGCTGCACCG
>JADLHE010000234.1 GCA_020848965.1 Saprospiraceae bacterium | reverse complement strand
TTTTTTTATAGTTTTCCAGCAGCGATTGGGTGTATGGATGTTGCGGAGCATCAAAAATAGCGGACACCGTGCCTTGTTCCACAATCAACCCTTTTTCCATGACCAGCACGTGGTCGGCCACTTGGGCTACCACACCCAAATCATGTGAAATGAAAATCGTGCTACCGCCCCAAGTGGTTTTCAGTTCTTTGAGCAGCTCAATAATGGAGCGCTGAACGGTGACATCGAGGGCGCTGGTCGGTTCATCGGCGATGAGCAGGGAAGGGTTGCAGGCCAAGGCCATTGCAATCATCACCCGCTGCCTTTGTCCACCGCTGAGTTGGTGCGGGTAGCTGCGCCAAATACGTTCGGGGTCGGGGAGTTTTACTTTTTCAAAAAGGCTGATTATCAGTTTTTTAGCTTCCGTTGGTGTGGCTTTTTGATGCAGCAAAAGCGGCTCAGCCACCTGTTCGCCGCAACGCATCACGGGATTGAGCGAGGTCATTGGTTCCTGAAAAATCATTCCGATTTCATTGCCCCGGATGCCCATGAAACCCTCGGCTTTTGCTTTGGCAAGGTCTAATTGGCTGCCGTCTTTTCGTTGGAACAAAATTTCACCAGCCGCCAGTTGCGCTTTGCTCGGCAAAAGCCCCATGATGGCCAAGGCCGTCATGGATTTGCCGGAACCGCTCTCCCCTACTATGCCGAGCGTCTCGCCTTTTTTCATCGAAAATGAAATGCCACGCAACGCCGCCACCGTGCCTTCCTCCGAGGGGAAGTTGATGCGCAAATCGTTGATGGTGAGGAGATTAGCTGATGACATTTATTGTATATTGGAATGCGGCTGCAAATTACAAAGTTCGGCAATCTAAAGGCATTGAACATCATTTGCAAAACAAGGTTCTACGCCAATATTTTATGCGCAGTTTTTTAGTCTAATATGTGGCAAAAATGATGGACATTCGTCTCAAAATCCGTCAACGGACAATTTTACTTCTCCATCAAAAACCACCACCAATTCAGTAATTCCAAATGCTCAATATAGCCCTTCTTTCCCGTGGCCCCGGCCTTTACTCCACCCAAAGCCTGTTCAGGGCGGCACGGATGCGTGGCCATTATGTGCGGGTGATTGACCACGGCCAAATCTGCCTCGTCATTGAGCAAGGCGTGCCGCAAGTGGTATATGAAGGTTCAAAACTAGTGGGAATGGACGCCGTCATCCCCCGCATCGGGGCTTCCGTCACGGACTACGGGGCTGCCGTCATCCGGCAGTTCGAACTAATGGACATCTACACCAGCACGGCCTCCGAAGCCCTCATCATGGCCCGTGACAAGCTCAAATGCTTGCAAATTCTCAGCGCAAACGGCATCGCCGTGCCAAAGACCGTGATGGCGGGCACACCCGAAGCTCTTCCCCGTTTGATTGACAGCTTGGGCGGTGCGCCCGTGGTGGTGAAGATGTTGGAAAGTACGCATGGTGTGGGTGTGGTTTTGGCCGAATCCAAAAGTACGGCGGTTTCAATGGTGGAAGCATTTACAAAACTGGGGCAACCTGTGCTTTTGCAGGAGTTTATCGAAGAAGCTGGCGGCGCCGATATTCGAGCTTTTGTGGTGGGCAAACGGGTGGTGGCTTCCATGTTGCGGCAAGCACAGGATGGTGAGTTCCGCTCGAATTTGCACCGGGGCGCTTCGGCCTCCATCGAACCTTTATCGCCGGAGGAGGAGAAAACAGTGCTGGAAGCCGCCCGATTGATGAACTTGGAAATTGCGGGCGTGGACATCCTTCGCTCCAAACGTGGGCCGCTCGTGATGGAGGTGAATGCCTCGCCCGGCTTGGAGGGAATCGAAACCACCACAAAGATTGATATTGCGGGAGCCATTATCGAAAATGTGGAAAGGGGCGTTGAACGCTTTGTCGGAAAGCGGAAATGGCAGTGAAGTAAAAGTGACTCCGGAGAGGCTCGAACTCTCGACCCGCTGATTAAGAGTCAGCTGCTCTACCGACTAAGCTACAGAGTCTGTTTGATTTCAAAAACAATCGGCCCATAAATGCCTGACCGCTGAATTAAGTTCAAATTACGACCATTCTTTTCTCGATTAATTTTGGTCACCTGCCAAATCTGGCCAAAACCTTATCATTGTGGCCTTCCCCAATGCCAAGCTTTTTGTCACTAACTATCTTCGTAATACATGAAAAAACTATTGCACCTGCTGCTTGTGCTGGCCGCAACTTCTGTGCTGGCGCAAAACGCAACACTCAACCTCATCCCGCAACCCGTTGAAATCCAACAAGGTACGGGTACTTTTACCCTCACCAAGTCCACGACCATCGGCTACAACAAGGCCGAAGCAAAATTTGCTGCCGAGATGTTGGCCCGCCACTTGAATACGCCAACAGGTTTCAATCTTTCGGCCAAAACGGACGCTGCCGCCAATATCCAATTCAACCTGAACGCCACGCCCAACGATAAAATCGGGAAGGAAGGTTATACCTTGGAGGTAACACCCAAGGGTGTCACCATCAGTGCCAACCAAACCGCTGGCTTGTTCTATGGGATGCAAACGCTGCTGCAATTGTTTGACAAGAGCATCGAAAGCCCGGTTAAACAGGCAGTTACCATTCGAGGCATAAGTTGGCGTATCCCGGAAGTGAAAATCACCGACTACCCCCGCTTCGGCTGGCGGGGACTGATGCTCGACGTGAGCCGCCATTTTTTCCCGAAGGAAGACGTGAAAAAATACATTGACGAAATGGCACGCTACAAATACAACGTCTTTCACTGGCACTTGACCGACGACAACGGTTGGCGACTCGAAATCAAATCATTACCGAAACTGACCGAGGTTGGCGCTTGGCGGGTGGAGCGTGCCGGGCATTTCGGCGACCGGGAAGACCCAAAGCCCGGCGAGAAGGCGACCTATGGCGGCTTCTACACCCATGAAGATGTGCGGGAAATTATCCAGTATGCCGCCGAGCGCAACGTGACCATCGTGCCGGAGATTGACGTGCCGGGCCACAGCATGGCTGCCCTCGCCGCTTATCCCGAACTCAGTTGCACCGATGAAAAGGTCTATGTGAACCCCGGAACTCAATTCGCCGATTGGTGGGGCAATGGCACGTTCAGTATGCGGGTGGAAAACACCCTGAACCCTTCTGATGAAAAAGTCTATGAGTTTTTGGACAAGGTTTTCACGGAAGTTGCGCAGCTTTTCCCCAATCCGTATATCCACGTGGGCGGCGATGAGTGCTACAAGGGCTACTGGAAGAACGACCCTGGCTGCCAAGCCCTAATGAAGAAACTCGGCACGCACCACGTCGAAGATTTGCAGGGCTATTTCATGGGGCGTTTGGATAAAATGCTGCAGGCCAAGGGCAAGAAGCTGCTCGGTTGGGACGAAATCCTGGAAGGCGGTATCTCCGCAGGCGCTACCGTGATGAGTTGGCGGGGCATCAAAGGCGGCATAGAAGCGGCACAAATGGGCCACGATGTGGTAATGACGCCCACCACCTTCGCCTATATTGATTACACCCAGGGCGACCCCACGGTTGACCCCCGCATCTACGCCCGCCTCCGCTGCCAAACCAGCTACAATTACGAACCCGTGCCGGACGGCGTGGATGCCAAGCATATCCTCGGCGGGCAGGGTAATCTTTGGTCGGAGCAGATTCCGAACATGCGCTATGCTTTTTACATGACCTACCCCCGTGCATGGGCGCTGAGCGAGGTTTTTTGGTCGCAGAAAAAGGACAAGAATTGGGACAATTTCTCCAAGCGCATGGAGGCCCATTTCCAACGCTATGACGTAGCGCAGAAACGCTATTCCTCCGCCGTGTATGACCCCATCGTCACCACGAAAATGGACGGCGACAAGCTCGTACTGCACATGGCTCCCGAAATCGCTGGCCTCGACCTCTACTATACCATTGACGATGTAATGCCCGATAATTTTTCTCCGAAATATACCGCTCCGGTCACTTTGCCTTCCGGCCCCATTACCCTACGGGTGCAGGCTTACCGGAATGGGCGGCCGATTGGGCATTTGATTACGTTGAAAAGGGAACAGTTGGAGGATAGGGTGGATTGGTAGTGAGGGGTTTGAAGTGAAGTCAGGCGGTAATTAAAGTTGCCGCCTGACTCTCCATGATTTAATAGGTTTTAATTGCCCAATAACTCATTCAGTTTGGGGAATATCTTTTCAATTGTAGGTGTTTTTATTTCTTTCAAATAATCAAAATTACCATATTCAAGGCCAACCTCTATCAAATTTTTCAACTCATGTTGTTGCCGTGCTGGTAATTTACTTGCCATTTCCATAAAATCATCTTCTCCAATTTTGAATATAATTTGAACAATAACATCTCCTAAATCATAACATCCTGCAGCACCACCGCACCAATATCCAATAAGCTTATAGAGACTTCTTTCATCTTTTTTTATGGTGCCTTGAATCAAAGTCACAAGCGCTTTGTTTTCCTTATATCCAAAGTTCTCATAAAGGTCATGGCCAATTTTTATTCCTTCAACTTCAGTCTTTATGCAACTGAAGAAAATTAGCATCACGGTTAGCAAGAATAATTTTGTCAATTTATACATA
>JADLHE010000233.1 GCA_020848965.1 Saprospiraceae bacterium | reverse complement strand
GATGCCCGAAATGACCAAAATTTCATAATCTCGCAACTTGCAGTAACTTTTGTAAGGCTCCATAATCATTTATGTGATTATTATTTCAGTCCTAGTTTAACTCAATTTGAACTGTTCAATAAAGCGAGGAGAAGCCTTGTCTTGCTTTATCAAGCTGTGTTAAGGTACGATTACCTCCCCCGTATCATGGATGATAGCGTTTCCATTGAAAGTATCGAGGACGGCGAGTTTGTTTTTTACAACGGCGGACAAAAAATACGACCTGTTTTGTCTGGAGTTTTTACCAATGCTGCATTTCGATTCGGGCACAGCCAAGTAAGGGACGCCTATAAGATGAGCAAAAACGAACTCCCATTGCGACTGTATGCTGATAATATGCTTGACCTGAAAGGGTTTGTACGTGATTTTAGGCGCACTTTGGATTGGCGGGCTTTCTTTAAGTTTGAAGAGGGCGACACTCCTCAGCTTGCAAAGGCATTCGACCATAGTGTGGCCTCCTCGCTTACCGACATTCCGGTCCTTGAGCATAACAAAAACAGCTTGATTGAAATAAATGCTTCAAAATCAAGTAAACTTCCGTCAGGGCTTGATTTTTATAATATTTTCATAAACCTCCCAGCGTTCAAAGGACAGTCGGTTGTCTCAAAAATCGAGGATTTAATCACTGTAGAAAATGGTCAGAAAATGTTCGACATTCGTGAGCTGCCATTATGGACGTATTTGTTGTTGGAAGCAGAAGCCATCAACAATGGTGCAAGATTAGGCCCGTTCGGGAGCACTATTATTGCGGAGCAATTTATATGGATATTGCTCAACGATGAAATTTCAATAATTAATCATAAAGCAGAGGCTCAAGCCATAGCTCAGGAACTGTTTGGCAATGGGTTTGATATCACCAAGATTGACATAACGGATGTACTATCAATCCTGCCAGGCGTGCCTGCTTCGGACGAGGCTCTCAATGCAAATGTTTCTTCACTAATTTTTAATACTTCTCAAAATCTTAAAACCATGGAATATACTGGCACCGAACTTCAACAATTGACAACCAATGAGTTCAATACGCTCAAAAATAGGGTTAGTACCGAACCATTAAGGCTTGCTATTCTTCAAAATGGGTTTTATGACCAGACCACGCCATCTGGAACAGCCTTGAGTTCTTGTATTGCTGGCAATAATATAGAAACCAATTTGCCAGCGAGAAGGGGGATTTCGATGTTTGTGAGCAGGTTTGCGATTTGCACCCACGCAGGAATAATTGATACCCACACAAATAATACCATTAAAGGGGTCATTTTTCATTTTGGGTTAAATGGAGCAGGCAATATGATACTAATGGGTAGGGCCGTTGATGCTATTGGCAATGTTATCAATAGCAGCCAAAACCTTTTCAATGGCACACCTTCCAATATCTTGGATGAAACTACCTTTAAAACAGCAAGGTGCAAATACATGTGCGATGGCCACCAAAAGCTTAAAACCAGCACGCCTTTACCAACGATGGTCTATGAATCATCAAAATTACTTGCGCTGATTGGCGAAAACACTCCTCCTTTGGCAAGTACCATTACGTTTCATATCGGGGCTGCCACGGGTGCTGAAATCAATCAGTTCTCTGCATTCCCCAACCATCAATTTTTCACTTTGGCGCTTGAGTCAACGGTGAATGGTACTCAGCTACTTTCCGATAGGCATAGGCCTTGTCCGCCGGAGTGCTATTGATTGTGTTCTGCGTTTAGAAACTGTTTTTAGACCCCTAACTCCTCAGGGGTTTAAAACGGTTTCTAATTTCCCCCGATGTTGTATGCAGATGAAAATTGTTAGGGTCTTTGCGAAGAAGCAAAATGTCGAGTTCCAATTACCTTCGTTGTATTGAGTACCTTAAAGGTTTGAGCTTTAGGGAAATATTTTCCTTGAAAAACCAAGCTTTTTATTGTTTCGATACCTGTACATTTGATACTCATAGCTTATTGTTTTTGTCGCTTTAGGTGAATGAAATGAATAAATCCCCAACCTTAGCCGATGATGAAAAAACGACGGTGGTATTGCACAATTTTTGCTGTTTTGGCCCAAATGCTTCAATTAATGGGGCAGCAAACTGACTTGGTTTTCAACCATTTGACCCTTGACAATGGGCTGTCGCAGTCCATAAATAGTTACGTTAGTCGGGACTCAAAAGGGTTTGTTTGGCTAAGCTCAACCGATGGGCTTAACCGTTTTGACGGGCAAAATGTGAAGGTTTATGGTGCGAAAAGCAATAGCAACCATGCGCTTTTTGGAGCAAATGTCTATAGCCGGATGTTCGAAGATAGTGATGGTGACCTTTGGTTCAGCACTTTTGATGCCATTCATTGCTATCGGTATCAACGTGATGACTTTGACCATTTTTTCATTGAAGACAAAGGGAAAAGCATAGGAAATGACTACAATGTACTTTCGCTCGACGAGGATGGCTGGCTTTGGTTGATAGCTGGAGACAACTTCTTTAAGTGGAACACAAAAACCGACCCTAATGGAAAACATGCTTTCATAAAACTTGGGCCTAGTTCAGATTCTAAAGGTGTCGTGTTTTTTTCAAAAAACGGCGACGGTGCGATTCATGTTTTTGGCTGGTCTTATGGGTTTAATTTAGGGGTCAGGCATTTTGTTGTGAAACAGAATAAGCTAATACTTCAACAGGAGCTGTTGAATGAGCCTGGGCTTAGGTCTTTTGATGTAGTGGTTGCCAATGACACAACAGTTTGGCTCACTTCAAATAAAGGGCTGTACAGGTATAACCCTCAAAATGGGCAGCAAAAATTTGTTGCCAAAATTGGTGGCTTCAATATGGGGGAGGTGACCCATGTCTTGCCGTATAGGGATAGTTTGCTGTGGGCCTCTGGTGCCAACGGGCTTTTGCTGATTCATGTGGAGAAGGCTCAAGTCTTGATGGATATGCGCCATGAGCCATCAAACCCAAGGTCGTTGATGCAGGATAATATCCGGGAATTGTTTCTGGATAAAGATGAAAACCTGTGGGTCTCTACTTGGCTGAAAGGGGTCTCGTATTGCAATCTTAAAAAACGTAAATTCGATACAATCCGGTTGCAGGGCAAGGATGCAGGCGATTTCCTTTCACCCGGTAGTTTGACAGAGCGGCCAGATGGCTTGATTTGGAATGGCAGTCCGGCAAGCGGCCTGTCGGTGCTCAATCGGGAGGGTCGAGTCGTTAAAGATTTTAGCGCTGTATTTCCCAATGTGCTTAAAACTTTGTTCTTGCCCGATAGCCTATTATTGGTGAGCACAAATTATAATGGCATCAAGGCAATGAAGAGGGGCAAGCTCATAGATGTATTGGCTGGAGATGATAGGCAATACGAACCTTATGATATACTCGATTTATCGGGCAGAATTATTGGTTCCAACGATACAGCCCCCGGCCTGATTGAAATAAAGCTGAAGAAAAACCACTTGGAGCTATGGCCAGTGAAGTTGTCACCCTCGTTCAATACGGTCTTTTGGGACCACCTTTATCAAGACAGGAATGGTCGGTTGTACTTGGAAAAACAAGGTGGCGGATTGGTTTTGACAAGTGGAGGCTTGTCAAACTTGAAATGGGATGCCACTATTCCTTTTTTGGGGATAATCACAGGTTGGTCTGAAACTAGCACCGCTGTTTGGGTAAGTGGCGAATTTGGGCTGTTCAGCATCGAAAAAGGGGCGAACCACTACCGGTTTTTTGATGAAAACAATGGCTTGCCAAGTCGGCTTATTTATAGTGTTTTGCCTGATAATGCTGGCAATCTTTGGTTGGGAACGAACAAGGGCTTAGCCAAATTCAACCCTGAAAAAGGCATTTCAAGGGTGTACACACTATCGGATGGTATCCAATCACTGGAATACAATAAAAACGCAGTTCTGAGTGATTCAAAGGGGGATTTCTGGTTCGGTGGGATAAATGGTTTCAACGTATTCAACCCTGAGGCTGTGGCGGACAGAACACCGCCCCCCGTGGTGCGCCTCACCGCCGTTGATGTGAACGAACATCCTTTGTTGGCCACGAAAAATGTTGTGACAACCACGGCTATTTCATTGCCTTATGATTCCAATACCGTTGCATTTAGCTTTGTTGCCTTGGAATTTAGCGACCCCAAAAACAACCAGCTTAAATATCGGCTGGTAATGAAAGACGGTGAAGCCTACGACGATGCTTGGGTGCTTTGCAATACGGCCCAAGGCTATGCAAGGTATGCAAATTTGCCGCCAGGCGAGTATAAGCTGCTTGTGACGGGCTTTAATTCGGACGGCATCGAAGCCAAGGAAAAATTGACCATCAGTGTTACCATCCGTCCCCCATATTGGAAGACTTGGTGGTTCAAATTATTGATGGCAACCTTGCTGGCATGGATTGCTTACAGCGTAATAGCGGCGTATTACAAGCATCAGTTGAGGCTGAGTAAGCTGACCATTCGTGAACAGCGCATTACGATTGACAAACAAAAAGCGCTTCAAAAAGAGCGGAACCGAATTGCTGGGGAGATGCACGACGACTTGGGCGGTGGCCTCACCTCCATCAGGGTGTTGGTCGAGCGGCTGCAAATGAAGAATCTCGATGCCGAGTCGCTGCAAGTCATTGAAAAAGTGGCCAATCATGCCCAATCGCTGGTGCGGCAGATGAACGAGATTATCTGGGCCATGAACAGTAATTTCGACAAATTGGATACAATGGTATCCTATATTCGACAATATGCCGTAGAGTTTTTGGATACCAACGATATAAGATGCAAAGTGCACCGACCGGAGGCCTTCCCAGACATAACTGTTACAGGTGAAATGCGCCGGAATATTTACCTTGCAGTCAAGGAGAGCATCCACAACGTTGTCAAGCATTCTGGGGCAGACAGGGTTACCCTTAATTTTGAGTTAAAAGGGGATGATTTGATTGTCAAAGTGCAAGATAACGGGAAAGGGCTGCCCGATGACATGGTCAAGCTGTTTGGAAATGGCTTGACCAGCATGAAGCAGCGCTTGGAATCAATGGGAGGGAGCTTTACCATTCAAAGCCATGAAGGTGTTTTGCTTACATTCGTAATACCAATTTTAAAGGAGCCATCCAATGAGTGAGACCACTGTGCCCATCGTGATTGTTGAAGACACGCCCGACATTTTTGATTATTTGCGTGATATTATCACGGAACACGAAGGGTTTGAATATACAGGAGGGTACAGGAATGGGGAAGATGCTTTGGCTTTTTTGCCAAAATCAAAGGCGAAAATCGCAATCATGGACATCCGCCTGCCGGGGATAAACGGCATAGAATGCGTTCGGAAGCTCAAGCCGCTCCGCCCGGAAATGAAGTTCCTGATGTACACCGTCGTTGAGGACTCCAATAAGATTTTTGAAAGCTTGAAAGCTGGCGCCAATGGCTATATTCTGAAAGAAGCTTCTCGCTCCAAAATCATCAGTTCAATAGAAGATTTGATAGAAGGGGGTGCCCCGATGAGTGGCAGCATTGCACGAAAGGTGATAGAGTTTTTTCAGGAACCCCTTTCGATGAACAAAGAGATGGAGGTTTTGACAGACAAGGAAATAAACGTGCTTGGTATGCTTTCAAAGGGCTTGCTGTACCGTGAGATAGCGGATGAACTTGGAATTAAAGAGGGAACGGTCAAAATACATATCCATCATATCTACCAAAAACTGCACGTCAGGAATCGGACGGAGGCTATTGATATTTACAAAAAACCCAACCGGTAACAGACAAAGTGTAATCCGTTTCGCCATCATAACCATCGCTCGGCAGCAAGGCCGGGGTGGCAGTGTATTGGCTTTCCCGGTGATTTCGAAATTTGGAAACTTAGGTTAAACTATCAAACCCGTACCATCATGCAAACAAGGACTTTATCCCAGCGTGAGCTAGAAGTGCTTGCTCATATTTCTTTAGGACTTCCCTACAAGGTTATCGCAACGGAATGCGGCATTACCATGGATACCGTGGCCAAGCACCTGCGCAATATTTACAAGAAGATGGGTGTGCCAAACAATGCGGCGGCAGTGGCCTTTGCGCTGCGCAACGGCATCCTGAACTGAACGAGGCTTTTGTCATTTTTCAAATTTCATTGAAAAAAACTTGTGTGGCAGTTGCATTTTCTCAATCCAATTTGCCTATCTTTGCCGTCCATTTGAAAAAGGCATCCCAAAAATGTCGTTTTCACCTAGACTAAAATAGATTTTCAACCAAGATATGGCACATCACAAATCATCGAAGAAGCGTATTCGCCAAGACGAGAAAAAGCGTACTCGCAACCGTTACAGCAAAAAAACAGCTCGTACAGCCATCAAGGCTTTGCGTGAGCTTGAGACAAAAGGCGAAGCTGAGAAGTTCCTCCCTAAAGTTGTCAGCATGATTGACAAGCTGGCTAAGAAGAACACTTGGCATCCAAACAAGGCCGCCAACCTCAAGAGCAGCTTGATGCACCACATCGCTACGATGTAATTTTTAGTGTGCTGCCTAAGTCTGTCAAGAGAAAAGTGCATTCCCCAACACGGGGGAATGCACTTTTTTAGTTTGAATAAGCCAGCAATTGACAACCCCCACAGCCCCTATATCTGAGGCTTTTGGGATTGGAACTTATTCGAAACACCTGTTAACTAAGTAGCTCAGCGATATTAGTTTAGATTGGAATTCTGATGCAATCAATTGAAAATCAAGCAGTTGCTTAATCGTAATTCGTTAATCCAAAATCGTAAATCTACTTACTATCCCGATTTCATCGGAACAAGACCAACCAGCTATTATGTCCATCATTGACGCCATACTCACCGCCATCGTCGAAGGGTTTACCGAATTCCTGCCCATCTCCAGTACCGGGCACATGATTCTGCTGAATTACCTGCTCGGCAACCAAGAAGACGCCTTTACCTCCACGTTTGAAATCGTCATCCAACTGGGAGCCATTATGGCCATCGTGCTGCTGTACGCCAAGCGCTTCATCACCAAATTTGACATCTACGGCAAGCTGTTCGTGGCCTTTTTGCCTTCGGCAATAATGGGGGCCTTGTTCTATAAAATCATCAAAGGCTATCTTTTCAACCACTGGGTGGTGGCCATCTCGCTCATACTGGGCGGCATCGTGCTCATCCTTGTTGACCGTTGGATGAAGCCCAGTGAACAGATGCCGGAGGAATTGGACAATGTGAGCTATAAGCAAGCCTTTTTCATTGGCTGTTTCCAGTGCATCAGCATGGTGCCCGGCGTGTAGAGGGCAGCAGCCACCATCATTGGCGGCATGTTGAACGGCCTATCCAAGAAAAGCGCAGCGGAGTTCTCCTTCCTGTTGGCGATACCGACCATGTTTGCCGCCTCGGCAAAAGACCTTTTTGAGTTTGAAGGCACTATCAGCAACGACCAATGGACGATGATTGGTGTTGGTTTTGTAGTGGCGTTCCTTACTGCCATTGTGGCGGTGAAATGGTTCGTTAAGTTGTTGGAAAAGCATGGTTTTACAGGCTTTGGCTGGTACCGCATTGCGATAGGGGTGCTGTTTTTGTTGTTTGCGCTTGGGCAGTTGTGAGGATGAATTTTGAAATTGCATAGAATCGGCAGCTTTTTCAAGGTCGGGATAGCCCAGATTTACGAAATCTTCGAGATTTCGGAAATCTCACGAGCAAGGTTTTGTTGGTTGGGAAAAAAGTCATTAATTGGCAGAGATTTCTCAACCAAAATTGATGCATAAATAGCTGCACAAAACGATGAAACTCCCGAAATATCCGTTGGCATCAAGTGAAAAACTGATGACTTTTGAATTCATCAGCGAAGGCCCAAGAGGATTAATTCACAAACTCGTTCGGTATCAGCCAACCAACCTGAGAGGAGTTTACAATCTTGCCTTTGGTGACAAAGACCATGAAACAGGCGAAATAGATGATACAATAATCTCAAATAACGGAGACAGCGAAAAAGTTTTGGCCACAGTTGTAGCAACGGTTTATGCTTTCACAGATAAATATCCAGATGCTTGGATTTACGCAGCGGGAAGCACCAAATCAAGAACAAGGCTTTATCGAATGGGGATTGCAAAATATCTTGTGGAAGTAAAAGAAGATTTTGAAATCTTGGGCGAACGAAATGACGACTGGGAGGTTTTCAGAGAAAATATGGCGTACGAAGGCTTTTTGGTGAAAAGGAAAAGCAAAAAATGACCATTTTTATCCCGTTAAAACGCTTAAAAATGAAACTAATAGCAGATATCAAGAAACGAAAAGTGCCAATTGTCCGGGTGGACGAGTCGCTGAACGAATACGACGATAAAATCCTGTTCCCTGACAAATTGGAAAAAGCGAATGAAATGCTGCGTAAGGTGGGCCTTCCAAAGCAGTGGACAGTCAATGGACAAATGGAAATCTCCAAAACCAACAAGCCATCCGGCGCTTCAAGCTAAACCCCTTCCCATACTCCAGCATTTGCCCCATATAATCGTCCGGTTTTATTCATCCCTTTCTGCATCCTTCAAGAAATTCTGCCTGTTCAAGTCCTGCCTTTGCCCTGGAATCGTATCCAGCAAATTGCGTACTTCATCAATATTGCTGGTGATTTTGGTCAAATGCCATTCGAGCGATTTCATGCTGAACTCCTCGGCTTTTAGGCGGTCGAACTCCTTTGCCACATAAAGTTGAAAGGCTGGTTCCAACCAGTAACAGAAATTGAAGGCGATGTCTTTGTGGGCCAAAGTGCCACCATCATAGCGGCCAGTCTTTGAAATCAGCCCGATTGCGCCTGTTTCTTCGATATAAGTCTTGGGGTTCACGATATACCTATTCTTCGAAGCTTTCAATTTAAAGGCGTCCATTTGGACGCTATTAAAATTCGGGTTGTGCAACTGCTCCCAAATGGCAAGGTATTCAAGCGTGGAACTGTTCTTCATCCAGTTCCTGATAAGTTCCGAGGAGCGGGTGTGCTCGTCCTGCTTTGCAATATCGGTCAAGGAAATATAGTCCTTTTCATGAATTTGCTCGACGCTGATGGTCAAGCCTTTGACGGTGAGCTTTTGCTTTATCATGTTCAAAATTGGGTTAAACTGCACGGCGTGGCCAGTCACGCCGTGCAGTTGTAGATAGCTTACTTCAAAAACCCAAACTCCTTCCCATACTCCAGCATCTGTTTGGTGAAATCATCAGGGTACTCCACTTTCACGTCCGTGATTTTGCCTTTGGCATCGGTCACGGGCACCAGTTTCGGATTGATGAAGCCACCATAGGGTGGGATGTTCAGTTTTGAGGAGCGCTCCAGCACCTCCTTGTGGATAGCGGGGTCCACCTTCACGCCATAGTTCTCGACGAGTGCCTTGCCCGCTTTGGCATCGCCTTGCGATTTGATGCGCTGGATTTCTTTCAGCAAATCACCAAAAAGCACACGCAATTTTGCGTAGTCCTTTATATCGAAATAAGTCTTGCCGTCACGGGTCACTTTTTCGATGACATTGTCTTTTTTGCCTTTTTCATAAGCCCAAAGCGCTACGAGCTGGCGGTTGCGCATGTGCGCTTCTTCGATGTTCTTGCCGGGTTTGATGCGGCGAAGCTGAAGCATGAGGCCATTGCGGATATAGCTGTCGTACTCGGCTTTGCCCACTTCCAGGGAGGGCATCACTTTCAGGTCAATCAACTTTGGGTCCATGATATAGTAAAGCGCAAACAGGTCGGCACGGGCCTCTTCCAGTGTGGACGAATAGCCGGGCAGCGTTACGCTTGGCTCCGCAACGCCTGGCTCCAGCACACCGCTCGCATGGCCGAGCACTTCGTGCAATGCAGTATGCAGTTTTCCTCCAAGGTCGCCATATTCTTTGGCAATCCTTTTTTCGTCGTCGTCGTTCGCAAACTCGTCGGTGAGGCCGGGGCCGCTCGACTGCCCGTAGGCATCTTCGATATTGCCGAGGCTGACAGACTTGGAGCCTAGCTCCCGTATCCAGTTGGAGTTGGGCAGGTTGACGCCGATGGGCGTAGAGGGAGATGCATCGCCCGACTCGCCGGCTGTGTTCACCACTTTGTAGGTCACGCCGACCACGTTCTTCTTCTTGTGGTTGGGCAGCAGCGGTGAGTTGTCCTCGAACCATTGGGCGTTGGTTCCTAGCACTTTCATGCGCTCCGATGCCTCAAAATCGGTAACCTGCACGATGCTCTCGTAGCTTCCCCTCATGCTCATGGGGTCGTGATAGACCTCAACGAAGCCGATGATATAGTCCACATCGCCCTCGGTGGCCTTCACCCAAGCGAGGTTGAAATCGGCCCAAGTTTGCAGGTTGCCAGTTTTGAAATACTGAATCAAGAGCAGCAGCGCCTTTTTCTGAGGCTCATTTTCGGCCACTGTCACGGCTTTTTCAAGCCAAAAAATGATTTTGTCAATGGCCGCACCGTACATGCCCCCCGATTTCCAAACATTCTCGAAGAGCTTGCCGTCCTTGCCTTTTTCGAGGCGGGAATTGAGGCCCCACTCCAAGGGTTTGGGGTCGTCGCTTTTCATTTTTGCTTCGTAAAATTGCTTCACATCAGCCGTGGTCACGTCCGGGCCTTGGAAGTTCACGGCAGAAGCCAGCACATTGTCCACGCCATCGGCTTGTTCCACCCGCTTGGCGTCCACCTTGGGGTCGAACATGGCGTTCAGGACTTCTGCGGGCAGGCTGCTTCCCACCTGTTTCAGCGCATTTTCAAAATAACTGCGTGAAAAACCGGGGATGAACTTGTCGTGGGAATAGTGGTGGTGGATGCCGTTGGAGAACCAAACCTGCTTGGCATAAACCAATAGTTCGTCCCAGTCCTTGCCCGTGCGCTCACCCTTGTAATTGGCCACGATATTGTCCAGCGCTTGGCGGATGGGCAGGTTGAAACGGTAGTTTTGGTCGTAGTTGATGTCACGTCCGCTGAGGCCAGCTTGTGTCAGGTAATAGACCAAGAGCTTTTGGTTCAGGCTGAGCTTGTCAAAGCCCGGCACTTGGTAGCGGATGATTTTCTTGTCGGCGAACGACTCGGTCGTCCATTTGAAATTGTCGGAAGATGATTTTGGCTGGTGCATTTTTTTGCTGCACGCAAACAAAATGGTGATGGTTAGGAATAGAAAAGGAAGTTTTTTCATGTTGTTCCTTGTTGATAGTAATTAAATAAAGTGTTGGGAAATGGGCGTGAAATTACAAGGATTAATGCGAACGAAAAAGGCAGATGATTTTCGGCCAAATTTTTGCTGCGAGTTGACTATCAGTGCGGTGTTTTGTAAAATATTTTTTAATATGTGAAATACCCTTAAATTTGCCCCCGGTTGCATTGGTTTTGACAGCAAAGAACTACCTACCAGCTATCCCCCATTGGTTTTAAGTGAAAAATACGGCAATTCGACCGCCTTGGGTTGAACTAACAGCAGACCATGAAAAAGCGAACTTACTACGCCATTGCTGCCATCCTTCTTCTTTTTGGCTTTGGGGCCATCTTGGATTTTGGCATCAAAAAGGAAGACAATCTTGAGTCTTTTGCGCACCGCATCGAGAAAAGCCTCCATAAAAAAGAGTCTGAAGTTTACTCTTTCCTTTCCGATACCGGGTTCATATTCAGGCAGTTGCGTGGCGTCGAGTACCTCCCTTCCGTCCAGCAGAAAGCCGACTTAGCCCATCTTCTGGAACTTACGAAAAAACCGTACAACGTCCGCCTTTATCAGCACGACTCACTGGTCTATTGGCTGAACAACCGGGCCTACCTCTCGCCAGAACAAGCAATTGAGCTAATAAGACAACCCGAAAACAAGCGGCTGCTCAGGCTGCCAAATGGTTATTTTGAACTGATCAAGCAGGAATTGAACACCAATGTGGTCGCCTTGGCCATGATACCCATCAAGCGGGAATACTCCAGGAAGAGCGAATTTTTGAAAAATGAATTCGTGACCGACGACTTTCCTTTGCCTTCCGATGTATTCCTCAAAGAGTCCGGGGACAAATTTGCGATACACACAATGGATGGCAAGGCCATAGCTTGGCTGGATGCTACCGGGCCTGCCAAGGACCGTACGAATCTCCAATTTGTGTTTTTCATCTACTTGTTGGCCTTCCTTTTCGTCGGTGTCCTCATCAACGACATCGCCGTGGTGTTGGTCAACCGGTTCAAGCCCTGGGTTGGTGCTGCGTTCGTGCTTGGTGCAGTTGTTTTTGTGCGGTACCTCACCATACAATTGGGTTTTTCAGAGCATTTCGCCACATTTCAAACCTTCTCAAAAGTCTTTACAGAGCCGATACTTGATGGCGTCAATTCTTTGGGCGAGCTGCTCATCAATGTGATTCTGTTGGTCTGGATGATGGTTTTCTTCAACCGGGAGTTTCAGGTCAAGGAATTTTCTCACCCTTCCGTGGCTGTGCGGTTTGGGCTTACCGCCCTCAATTTTTTCAGCGTGAACCTGGCCATGCTCATGGTTTGCAGCATTTTCAAGTCCATCATACTCGACTCTTCTATTGTTTTTGATTTTGAAAACGTGTTCAACCTCAATTCACAGAGCGTTCTTGCTATGATTGGGGTGGTGCTGCTGCTCTTGGCGTTTTTCCTTTTCAGCCACCGCATGATGCAAGCCATCATCAAGGTCGGCCTGACGAAGAACTTGCGGTTGGGTGCGGTGCTGGTCTCGCTTTTGGCTTCCATTCCCGTTGTAATCTACGGCGACTTGCAATTGCCCGTTGCCTATTTCCTCACGGCGGCCTTGGCCTACCTCATCGTTTTTGAGCTTTTTGTAGAAGAAAAAGTGCTCTCGTTGCAGTGGTTGGTGGGCTGGTTGATGATGTTCTCGTGCCTTACGGCAATGCTTCTGTACAAATACAACAGCGACAAGGATTATGTGCGGCGTGAATCGTATGCGAGAGCCTTGGCCAGTTATCAGGACGATAGGGCAGAGGTTGCCCTTGCGGAAATGGGCAACCTGTTGGTTTCGGACACCTCGCTTCGGATGTGGAACATGCTCGTTGATTATTATGGCGACGAATTGATTCAAAAAGAAGAGGCGAGGGACGTGGTGGATGCCCAGTTTGGCACCGACAAATACCTGCTCCACAATTATAAGTTCAGCATATTCGGCTTCGACCGGGAGGATGGTGAAATTGCTTTCACTGACCAAAACAAGACTTTCGGTGAAATGGAGGCCCAATTCATGAAGGGCTTGGCCACCAAAAGCCCAATGCTCCGCTTCAAACAGGAAAAAACACGTGACCCGGGTTATTTGCTTCGCCTTGATTTGAGGACGGAAAAGCCTTTGACCATATTCCTGGTCTTCAAACGGTCCTTTTCCACGCCTTCCAAAGTCTATACCGAGATGTTGCTCG
>JADLHE010000232.1 GCA_020848965.1 Saprospiraceae bacterium | reverse complement strand
TTGAAATCATCAATCCCGTGATTGATATGGGCATTGCGCAAGCTCTCCGACACTGCGATACTTTCTAAGGAATCACCAAACTCATAGGGCCGAAGTTCTGAAGCTGGCTCGTCGCCTTTTCCATCAAATTTGGTGCTGTGGTTGCCCTGTTTTGTTTTTTTCAATTGCCCAAAAATATCCTCCAAGGCTTGCCTGCGCAGCGCAATTTCCATCTTCGAGGTAGGCACATAGCCAGGCATCCCTTTCAATTCCCCATCGGTGATGTATCCGTTGTCAATGAGGTCTTGAATGAAATCGGCCATGCCGTAGTCGTCCGAGGTCAACTTGTACTTTCGGTCAAGCTCTGTGAGCCAGCTCAAGGCTTCGCCCACATTGCCAGCAGTATGCAGCAACAATTCTTGCAAAAGCTTGAGGAGCTTTTCAAAAATGCTGTCGCCATCGTCGGGCGTAAATTCTGAAAATTGCCAACCTAGCATATTCGAAATTCGAAATTGGATTAATGATAGCAACCAAACGCACCAAGCCTACAAAAGTTAAATCGGCACCTTTTTGCGTTTGCGCAATTCCAGCCAGACAATTCGGCCTGCCAAGGCCAAAATAATGATGAATCCGCCGATAATGGCACCAGCAGATGGTTTTTCCTTGTAAAAAAGGAGCACCCAAATAGGGTTCAGCATCGGTTCCAGCATTGCCAGTAAGGCACCCTCGATGGCCAAAACCCGCTTTAGACCGTAAGTGAAGAGCACGAATCCAAGGCCAAGCTGCAAAATGCCCAGCCAAGCCAGCATGGCAGCTTCGGTCATGGTAGGCATGGGTGACTCAAGTAGCCAAGGCAAGCCCAGCCCAGCCATCATCACGTTTCCCCAGAAAATAGAAGCAGGTTGACGGTCAGGGCCGTTTAGCCGCTGCCCAATGAATAGGGCCGCCATGAGAAACCCTGAGAGAAAGGCAATGAAATTGCCCATCATACTCCCTGCCCCAAGGTCAGAATATACAAGGATGACCATGCCCAGCAGGCAACAGATAATAGTCACGACATTGACCCGCTCCATTTTCAGTTTGAAGAAAAAAGGCTCGGCGAGCAGCACGTAAATCGTTCCGGTGTATTGCAAAAGAATGGAGTTGGCAGCGGTCGTCATTTTCGTCGAAACGACAAAACTCAATACCAAAAGGCAGTAAAACAAGGCATTGAGCCATGCCCTGCCGTTCATCCTGAAGACGTGCCTTCTGAAAAATGCGAAGAAAACAGCTGCTGCCAACAGGCTCCGGTAAGAAAGGATGGTGTAAGCATCTTGTGGCAATAACTTGACAAAAACACCACCAGTACTCCATAGCACTGCGGCTAGAATAATGGCGATGATGCCCTTCCTGTGTTCGGCGATGCCCCTTAGTTCGGCCATAGGTTGCTTGATATGCAGATGGATTTGGCCGCAAAGATTAGCTTTTTGAACAAGAATTTTGGTTTAAACTGCCAGTTCAACCGAATCCAATCTTTTTTTCAATCCTTCAAACCCTGCCGCCATCACTTTGTCGTGGTTCCAAGCGAAAATGGGGCGGGCAATGGGTGCCAATAAATTCATCCATGCTTTCGTGGTGTTCACCAACCAGTCATATTGCACCGTGGTCACGCCATTTTCATAGGAAAAATGCCAAATACCTTTTCCTTCCAACTCGCCAAATGCACGACCTTCCATGTGGCGGTATTTGTCCATTTCTAATAATTCGGAATCGAAGGTGATGGTGTATGGCAATGCCGTTTTCCAGTATATGCGACGGACTGAGCCGATGTCGTTGGCATCGCCTTTTTGCAAAAGTTCAACTTGTGAGACGTAAGTCCACCATTCTGGCCATTTGTCCATGCACCGGATAATTTCCCAAACCTGCTCCAACGGTGCCTTGAATTTCCAGATGGTTTTGAATTGATAATCAGTCATTTAACTTGAATTTAGATTAAACTGGTTGGCATTATATGCTTGCTTCGATATGTTTATGGGTGTCCAAATAGTGCCTCAATCGGATGACTTTCCCTTTCTCGTTGAAAGTCCAAAGGTGAATTTCCTCATCTCGATAGTGTTTGCCAGTTTCAATGATTTCAGCTTCAATGACGAACTCGGCAGCGATTTGGTTGCCACCGTCCATGATGGAAAGCACTTGGAAATCCTTGATTTGCAAAGAGCTACCTAGACTTTGAAAGAACGCCAAGACGCCAGCTTTTCCTTGACGGGCCAGCATCCAAGGTACTCCAACATTTTGGGCGGAGTTGTCAGCCCAAGACTCCCATTGAACATCGTCGTCCATCATTTCAAGAATACTGGGGATGTCGCCTTGGCCGAAGCAAGCATAAAGCTGTTGAATTGATTGAAGATTGTTGCTCATCTGATTTGATTTTGATTTGAAAAATTGATGAAGAAGTTCGTAGTTGATTTCAGGTGAGGCCCCAAAATCTACTTATCATTGAAATACGAACTGACATAAAATTTGGATTTTGACCAGCTGAAAATATTTAGATTTGCCGCCAATCCAGCATTTTCACAAGTACTCACCAACTTAGCAAGGTAATCTGAATGTCAAGTGAAGCAACTGAGCGGGAATTGGACTTCGTGCCAATGTTGAAATCAGGTGACGAGCAAGCTTTCGCCTTGCTGTACGATAACTATTCAGCCTTGCTTTTTGGCACTATCTTGCGCATTGTCGGAGAACAAAAAGATGCCGAGAACCTCTTACAGGATTGCTTTGTGAAAATATGGCAAAACATCGAGCGTTACGACCCCGAAAAAGGACGCTTGGCCACTTGGATCATCAATATTGCCCGGAATTTGGCCATTGACTTCAAGCGTTCAAAATATTACGCCCAAACTCAGAAAAACCAAAGCTTCAACAATCTCGTAGGTCAGGATATGCCCCACGCCATTACCCAACCAAACACTGAGTTGATTGGCCTTCGGCAATTGGTTGAAAAACTTCCAACAAGCTGCCGGGAGGTCATTGAATGGATGTATTTCGAGGGAATGACGCAGCAAGAGATTTCAGATGCTTTCGGAATTCCCTTGGGTACGGTAAAATCACGTAATAGACTGGCAATCAAGCATTTGAGAGCTTATTTTGAAATGAATTTTTCATCGTAAAAGCATTGAAAAAAACTAAAAAAATAACACTATCTTCCATCCGGGAATGGCTGACCGGCGAAGACCACACGCCTTCACCCATTGAAGTGGCGGATGCTGAAGATGCCATTTTGGCATTTGCCCAAGCCAGTGCGGTTATGCCACCCAGCCACCTGCGCTCTAAGATTTTGTCCAGGGTTGATGAAATAAAAGCTCAGAAGGACGCCCACCAAAAACTGGAATTGGACAAGCTGCCCATGCTGGCAGACAACGCCAACTGGTTCGATTGGAACGAGCTTGCCCAAGGCATTGAGCCACCCGACGATTTTGAAAACATCCATCTTCACCCGTTGGAATCGAATGAAAAAAGGGAATTGTTCGTGGCTTGGGTAAAGGAAATGGTGGAAGAGGAAGTACACCACGATTTGCTCGAAAGCATTTTGATACTCGATGGCAGTTGCGAATGCCATATCAACAATGAAAAAGGCGAAAGCAGAACCGTGCGCCTAGGCCAAGGCGAGTTTATCACCATGCAAATTGGTGAAACACACGATATAGTTATAACTTCCTTGAAGCCTGCCAAAGCGATTTTAGAGTGGCGGAAGGTGGCGGCCTAGTTTTTTATTTATTGAAAAAAAGCCCTACCCGAATCGCTGCCGCTCTTGTTGGTTTTCCCTTTCTTTGCGGCAAATAAAATGGTATTTATGAACTAAGAAACGCAAGCCACTGATTGACAAGTGGTTATGACATTTTATTTTCAAACTTCAACATCAATCCACATTTTCAATGTCCAACCTTTCCCTTCGCTGCGCCGACAATATTCGCATTCTAGCTGCCTCAATGGTTGAAAAAGCCAAATCTGGCCACCCCGGTGGGCCAATGGGCGGCGCCGATTTCGTCCATGTTTTGTATTCCGAGTTCCTTAATTTCGACCCAACCGACATGGCTTGGCCATTGCGTGACCGCTTCTTTCTGGATGCAGGCCACATGTCCGCCATGCTTTACGCACAGCAAACCTTACTTGGGAAATACTCGATGGAAGACATACAAAACTTCCGTCAATGGGGCAGCCCGACGCCCGGTCACCCAGAACTCGACGTACAACGTGGCATCGAAAACACGAGTGGCCCACTTGGACTCGGCCACGCTTTTGGCATCGGTGCGGCCATTGCAGAGCGGTTCCTCGCAGCTCGTTTTGGGGAAAATGTTGCGCACAAAACCTATCTCTATATTTCCGACGGCGGGGTGCAAGAAGAGATTTCCCAGTCCGCTGGCCGCATCGCAGGGCACTTGGGCCTCGGCAATATTGTCATGTTTTACGACGCCAACGACATCCAGCTTTCAACCGAAGTAAACGACGTTACCAGCGAGGATACCGCCAAAAAATACGAGGCTTGGGGCTGGCATGTGCTCTCTATTCCCGGCAACGACCATGACGCCATTCGCTCTGCTATCAAGGCAGGTTTGGCGGAAACGGAGCGGCCTACGCTCATCATCGGAAAAACACTGATGGGCCTCGGCACACGCAAGGCCGATGGCAGCCTCTTCGAGGGCGAAGTGGAACTGCATGGGCAGCCGCTTTCTGGGGCTGGCGGTTCTTTTGAAAAAACAGTGGAGGGACTTGGCGGTGATGGAGCAAATCCATTTAAAATATTCCCAGATGTAGCCGAGCGCTATGCAGCCGTTTTGGAACAAAAAACGAAAGATGCCAAAAAACGCAAATCTGCGTACAAGGCTTGGGCTAAGGAAAACCCCGCCTTGGCCGAGAAATTCGCCTTTTTCCTGACTGGAAAATTGCCTCAAATCAACTGGGCCGACATCCAAATCAAGCCGAACGATGCCACTCGAAACGCTTCTGGTGCAGTGCTTGGCTACTTGGCAGGAAAAGTTGAGAACATGATTGTCTCCTCTGCCGACCTTGCAAATAGTGATAAAACGGAGAATTTCTTGAAGAAAACCACCGCCTTCAAACGCAATGATTTCAGCGGGGCCTTCCTACAAGCAGGTGTGAGTGAACTGACGATGGCGGCGCTCTGCGTGGGCATGTCATTGCATGGCGGTGTCCTTCCTGCCTGTGCCACTTTCTTCGCTTTCAGCGATTATATGAAGCCCGCCATGCGGGTAGCTGCCCTGATGGAAACGCCTGTTGTGTTCCTTTGGACGCACGATGCCTTTCGAGTAGGCGAGGATGGCCCAACGCATCAACCCATCGAGCAGGAGGCTCAATTGCGTTTGTTGGAGCAATTGAAGAACCATTCAGGCAGGAACGCCATGATTGCTTTGCGGCCAGCAGATGGTGCTGAAACCGTAGCAGCTTGGCGTTTTGCGCTAGAAAACAGGCACTCCCCTACTGGCCTTGTCTTCAGCCGTCAAGGGGTAAACGACCTACCTACTTCCAATCAAGCCGACCTGAACAAAGGTGCTTATATCGTGGCAGATTGCGAAGGCAAGCCTGATGTGGTGCTTGTGGCTAATGGTTCAGAGGTTAGCACTTTGGTAGCTGGTGCGGCCCTTTTGCGCAGCGAGAAAAACCTAAAGGTTCGGATAGTTTCGGCTCCTTCAGAAGGGCTTTTCAGCACTCAATCCAAGAAGTACCAAAAAGAAGTGCTGCCCGGCAACGTGCCTAGTTTTGGCCTGACGGCTGGCCTCCCCAGCACGCTGCGTGGCCTTGTTGGCGACCGTGGCATGGTATGGGGGCTTGGACATTTTGGCTACTCGGCACCGTTCAAAGTGCTGGACGAGAAGTTTGGGTTCACGGGGGCGAATGTGTCCGAACAAGTTTGTAAACTATTGAAAATCAAGGGATAACATGAAACTCTTCCGCCACGGCAAACCAGCCCAAGAAAAACCCGGCATCCAAATCCCCAACGGAACCCGCTTAGATGTGAGTGCATTTGGGCAGGATTTCGATGAAAAATTTTTCGAAACTGATGGCTTGAATCGGCTGGCAGCTTGGTTGCAAACCCATCAGTCGAGCTGTCCCATCGTCAGCCCAACCACAAGGCTCGGTGCCCCGATAGGGCGTCCCTCCAAAATCATCTGCGTTGGACTCAACTACTCCGACCACGCCAAGGAAAGTGGCATGACTTTGCCGACCGAACCCATCCTTTTTTTCAAGTCAACGACAGCTATTTTCG
>JADLHE010000231.1 GCA_020848965.1 Saprospiraceae bacterium | reverse complement strand
ATATATCAGCCCAACGAAGCGGGGCTGAACGATTGGATTATCAAAGCAGCCTCCAACGACCATACCTTCTTTGGCACTACCGATGCCACTGGCCACTATGACATTACCATTGCCGCAGGCACTTATACCGTTAGTGTCTTAAAGAAAAACCAATATTGGGATGCTTGCATTGCTGCCTATAATGTCAATTTCAGTGTAGAGTACGACACCTTGGTGCGCAACTTCCCAATGCTGCCAACGGTGGATTGCCCCTTGCTCCAAGTGGACATTGCTGCGCCGGTGGCGCAAAACTGTAGCAATATTGCCTACAACGTCAGCTATTGCAATATAGGAACTATCGCCTCTCCAACCACTACCGTGAATGTGGTGCTGGACAATGGCCTAAGCTACACTGGTGCCACCATTCCGCTGGCTTCGCAAAACGACAGCCTGCTTGTTTTTGAAGTTGGTTCGCTTGGCTTGAATGAATGTGGCAGCTTTACATTGCTTGCAACATCGGATTGCAACGGCCAGCCAGAAGAAGCCTATATCGTAAGTGCACATATCCTGCCGGATGCCATCTGCTTGCCCGTTTCGCCGGACTGGGATATGTCGAACGTCACCGTCAATGGTTACTGTGCTGGCGACTCGGTGAAGTTCTTGATAAAGAACAATGGCATTGGTGACATGGATGAACCAAAGGGCTTCATCGTTATCGAAGACCATATCATGCTGATGAGCACCCCAGAACCCTTCCAATTGACCGCAGGGCAAAGCTTAGAACGCACACTACCGGGCAATGGCTCCACCTACCGCCTCATTGCGGAGCAATCGGAGGGACATCCCGGCAACAGCTACCCGACCGTGGCTGTGGAAGGCTGCACGACAACACCAGGAGATTACAACACCGGATTTGTAACCGAACTTCAAGAAGACGAAAACGACCCATTTACCGCAGTTGACGCACAAGAAAGTATTGAAAATTTTACCGATTACATTTTTGTTAGAGGCTATCCCAAGGGCTATTTACGCAACAGTGAAAACCTCATCCCAGCTAACACCGACATCGAGTACCATGTCTATTTCCAGAACGTCAGCATGGATACCATTACTCGCTTGGTCGTTAGAGACACGCTTTCTCCTTTTCTTGACATCAGCACGGTGGCGGCTGGTAGTAGCAGCCACCCCTACGACTTCGAGGTGTACAGCAATGGCGTCGTAAAATTCACCTTCGACAACCTGCAACTGCTGCCCGGTGGTGGCGCTGCTTCGGAGGGCTTCGTCCGGTTCAGGGTTTCCCAAATCGCCAACAACCCAACGGGCACCCAGATTGACAACAGTGCCACGGTGTTCATGGGCTTCGACGAGCCTGTGCAAACGGCCACCTATACCCACGTCATCGGCGGTGATTCACTGCTCGATTTCATCGTCATCACCGATGTGAACACCCCACAACTGCCCGATGGCGTGGCGGTGAGCGCATGGCCAAACCCCTTCGCCTCGGCCATTGAGTTCGAGGCCAAAAACCTGCAGTGCAAATCATTGACTATAAATGTTTATGACATAAATGGACGGCCCGTTCGCCAAGAGAAAACGCTTGGCAACAAGCTGCGCCTGCAACGGAATGGCTTGCCTTCGGGCAGCTACGCCTACCAGTTGGCGGCAGATGGGCGGCTCGTCCACACAGGAAAAATTATCGTGCGATAAAAGCCCAATTCCGATTTATGAGTTTGAGAGGTTTGAGGAGTTTGATTGGTTTGAATCGTGCCCTGCACAAATCAAACTCATCAAACAAATCAAACCCATCAAACAAGCGTGTTTATTCCAAATCATTCTTCAAAAACCGATTTATCCAAAGCCGATACCCAATTCCCGGTTGCAGTTGTATTTGAAATCGCACAACATCATTATTTCCCATCAACCTATTCGGGTTCCCCTCCTAGTTTTGGGAGGGGAGCTTTTTTCAACTTCCAGGCAGAAAAAGAGGTGAGTGAAAGCAGAAGTTGAAACCATTCCTTGATTTTAGTTTTTCGTTCATGAGATTATAAATTTGTAAAGCCGTGCAGCAGTGCGGCTTTTTTTGTTTGGGTGATTTTGGCTTTAAAAAGTGTACAAATGGGTAGGAAGAAAAAATATACTTGCGATTGTTTTGTTGAATGTTACTCGTAACATTACCTTCGTCCTTATTGAAACTTAATTTTTTCATCAATTCAATCGAATCAACTATGTGGAAAGAATTTAAAGACTTCGCAATGAAGGGCAACCTGATAGACATGGCGGTTGCTTTTGTCATGGGTGGTGCTTTTGGCAAGGTGGTTTCTGCCTTTACCGACGGCATCGTTGCACCTTTGATTGGCCAGTTGGCCGGAGGTGTTGACTTCAACAATATGAAATGGGTACTCACCCCTGCTGTTGTAGGTGCCGATGGCAAAGAGACCGCTGCCGAAGTTGCCGTCAAGTACGGCTCGTTCATCACCAATGTGATTGACTTCCTCATCGTAGCCTTCGTCATGTTCATGATTGTAAAAGCCATGAACAAAATGAAAGCTGCTGAGGCCGCTGCACCACCACCTCCACCACCAGCAGACATCGTGCTGTTGGAGCAAATCCGTGATTTGCTGAAGAAGTAAGAAAACTTAGCCTCCGGCTAAAATGCAAACGCCCCGCCGTCTTCGTTGACGGCGGGGCGTTTTTTGTTGTCTTATTCACAAAAGAGCCGTTGGAAGATGTACACGCTCCCAAGGAAAACGCACATTATCACACTTGAAACCATCATGCCTGCAAGTGCCACTGCCTTAACATTATTAGGCGCATCTTTTGGTAGATTAAAAAAAAGCAATACCGACTCCCCAATAGTAAATGTAAATATGGCACCCATCAATATCCAAGGGAAGAAGGTAGCCCAAGGCCCCAACCCGACCAACCTCATTAAGGTCACTACCAAATAAATTGACCCAAAACATAGAAAAACGAAAATGCCTAGATGAACCATTTTGTTCCAGAGCTTCCGCTTTCTACGATTGAACTGTTTCATAGTATTGGTTCAATTTATTGAAACGCCCCGCCAATCAACAAAGACTGGCAGGGCGTTTTGATTTACTATTGTTCGATTTACGCAGGAACCCCCAATCGTAAATCGTCAAATCGAAAATCAAGAACGTGGCGCTCCCAACTTCACCCTTATATCGTCCGCAATCTTCAGCGCCATTTTGCGGAGCTGCTTCTTGCGGCTGATGAGGTTGCGGCCATTCACATCAAACGTGTGCATTTGGATGTGCAAGCGCAAGGCATTGCCCGTGCCCGATGGGCGTACCGTGAGGTGGTTATACTCGCTGCCGAAGTAGAAGCGGATGCCCTCGTCGGGGAACACCCAATCGTGCGTGGGAGGATAAACATGGTCGTACTTGCCCGTGCGGTACATGGCCACGCCCGTGACCGGGACGCCACCGATGCTCAGGCCGCCAGCCAGTGCGATTTGGTAGTAGCCCAAGGCCCGGCGAAGGATGGCCTTTTTCTGGCGGTCGCCCTCGATGCCGGGGTATTCGCCGTCAATCGGGTCGGGTTCGTAGTGGTTGTAGAACAGGCCGATTTCCTTGTCGAGGTAAATCTTTTTATCCAAAATCTCGAACACAGTCGTGCCATTGTCCTTGGCCCATTGGGCTATCTCTGCGAGGAGGATGGCAGCGAAAGTTCCATCTTTATCCCGAACGTGGCCGTTTTCACCGAGGCTGAACAAGTCCTTTGGCGGGTTGCCGAGCAATGCGAAGCCGTTGCTTTGCTCGAAGGCACCGAGGTTGTAATTGCGGGCCTTGTCCATGTCGTGGCTTTCCATCACCACCATGTCCACCAGCGGCTGGTTCGGGTCTTTTTTGCCTTCGACCAAGCCTTGAACCAAGCTGCCATTCCAGCTATCCCGCACGGCGGCGCTCAGGGCGGCAAAGCCCACCCAGGTTTTCACCACGCCCACGCCATGTTTTTTTGCCAAAAGCGTTAGTGCATCGGTGGTGGTGTGCGAAAGCACGATGAACGATTTTTTCTTCTTGATGCTCTTGTCGAGCTTGAGGCGGTACCAAAGCAGCACGGCCCAAGCCTCATCGGCGGGCAGCAGAGTGTAGTCGCCGCCATAAACTGCCTGCTGGTTTTCAGGCACTTTCACGGTGAGGGCGCAGCGGTCGGCATCGGGGTCGGTGCCGATGAGCACGTCAGTGGCGTCCCATTTTTTCTGGCCGTATTCCTTGATGAAAGCATCAACGGCCACTTTGCCCGCCCGCCAGTCGCCCGGGTCGGGTTGTTGCTCGAAGCCGGGGTCGGAGTTGAAGCTGGGGAACAGGCCGTTCAGGTCGTACAGCCCATTTTCGTGGATGATGTTGACGTTTTGGAAACCGATGTCGCTCAAAAGCTGCGGCACGAGCTTGCGGCCAGCACCGTGGTAGGCACAGAAGGCGATGTTGAGCGCCTTTTTCGTGGTGGTGTCTTGCAGCAAAAAGTGCTTCACCTGGTTGCCGTAGGCAGCATGGATGTTCAGCAATTCGTCGTGGCCGTGGTAGTTCACGCCAGCCAGTTTTTCGCTGCCGCCGAGCCAGACGACCTTGCCTTTGCCTGCTTGCGCAATGGGCGTGGTCTTGATGTCGTCGCTCGTCACCTTAACGATATAGTTATTGTACATATCGGTGCGCTCCTCCGGGTCGAACTGTGAGCCGTTGCCGCAGCAGAGCTTGTAGCCGTTGTAGCGGTAGTCGTTGTGGCTGGCAGAGAGCAGGATACCCATTTGCGCCTTCACGAAGGGGATAGCGAAAGTCACCTCTGGGAACGGGCAAGCCTCGTCGAAGAGATAGACCGTGAAGCCGTAGGCTAGGAACTCCTCGGCGATGGTCTGGGCGAAGTCGCCGCCACGCACCCGGCTGTCGTAGCCGATGACGATTTTGTCGAAGCCCTTCTCTCGCCCGAACTTGGCCACGCCTGCGCTCGTGAGCAGCAGCACCACGTTGTTGATGGTGTTGGGGCCTTTTAGAATGGGGGCGTCGAGGCCCTCATTGTTCATGCGCACGATACTTTCCCGGTCGTTGGCCATGAAGCCCCGGATACCGCCCGTGCCGAAGCTCATCTTCTTGCGGTAGGTGTTCACGATGTCTTCCCAGCGGCCAGCATCGGCGGCGGCGAGTATGCCCTTGCGCACGTTGGGCGAAACCCGCAGGAAATTGTCGTCGGTGAGCCACTGGCGCAGGAAGGTCGAAGTGTTCTTCTTGGCCATTTCATAGCTCTGTGGGTCAATCTTGCCATCGGCGAGGGCGGCGTCGAGGTAGCCGTTCACGCCGGATTCGAGCTTATCAAAATCAATTTTACTCATGGTGTGACTATTATGGATTGGGTACACTTGGCAGAGGTTTGGCATGAATTACGAAGCCAAAGCACGCTGCCAAAAAACGGCCGCAAGTTAAGCCATTTAGCATATCAATGGAAATAACCAAGTGAGAAGAAAGGGGCGATGGGCTTTAATTTTCAAGAATTGGTTGGGTAGGGCACAAAAAAAGAACGCCGGTTTCCCGGCGCCCAACTCCAATCGAATCGGTCAAAAAGATTTTAGGTGTCAGTAACTTAATCTTTAACCTTATGTGTTTCATACTGCGTCAATCGCAGTAGCCTTGTCTTTAGTTGGTTGGCACTTAATTGCCCTTGTAACAAACAACAATCATTTAATTAAGCGGGGCAAATCTCACAAAAGATTAGTGTGAACCAGACACAAGTGTGACGAACTGCTAAATATTGGTGACAATCGGTGTGGGAAATATTTTTTTCGTAATACTATTGGCGATGGAGAAGCTGATAAATCTTATAGCCATCAGCATTGGCACTATCAATTTAATCACCAGGGGCACAAGTCAATGCTATATTTTTTGACCAAACATGCTTATCTTAGCGCTAATATTCTGGACATCTTACCTCTTTTGGCACTGAGCCAAACGCCATGAAGACGTTTCACCGTCTTCTCTCAATTGCTTTATAGCTCGGAGAACACTCCATTTCATCTTCAAAAACTTGACTTATGTACACTTTTACCTTGCAATTGCTTTCCCGCAATGGGAAGGCGAACCTCAAAAGGCTATCCTTAGTGCCGCCCTTATTGGTGGCATTCATCCTGCTCCAATCTTGGGACCTTTACCGACCTTGGGCAGTCATGGCACCACAGGCGGTGGGCGCATGGGGCAACCTTTCTGCTGCGCAACGCCTACTATTGCAAGGCGGTGGCACGGTGAGCAACTTCAACTCCGGCATTTGCAGCGGCGTGAACCCCATCCTGCTCAACATCACCTCCGGCCCTGCGCCCAATGCCGCCAATACGACCGTCATCAACGCCCGGCAGCCCCGACGTTGGGGCAATAGCTCGTTCTACCTTGCCCGCCAGAACATGGGCTCGGCAGGCGTTCAGTACTGCTTCGAATTGAGCATTGCCGCCCCAGTCGTGCTAGATAGCCGAGAGCACGCCTTTTTTTCCAACGGCGAGAACATACGCATCTCGGCACTGAACGGCGTGAACCCCGTCAACCTCTCCGCTGCGTACCAAGGTCCCGTTGGCAACGCCACCATCACGGGCAATGGCACTGGCAACGTGCATTTCAATGCCAACGGCAAAATGGGCGGCGGCCTCTGGTGGTCGGCCAATACAGCAGCGCAACCCGTCACCAAAGTTTGTATCCAATACTACGCCCCGGCGGGCGAATTGCCTTCGCTGGAACCGTTCCGCTTCAGCATTGAGGGCGTCAAATGCGTGGCCGACCCTGCCATTACCTGTGGCGGCGCATCGCCCATCAGCCGTTGGGGCTGGATGGACAGTGCCGAAGGCTTCGGACTCGACCTCGGCCAACCCATCACCGATTTCCCGACGGGCTTCTGCGACGAGTCGGGCGATCCCATCAATTTCATGGAGATTGACGCCGACCCTTCCACAGGCTCTGGCGCCCCCAATTTCCTGAACAACAGACCTCCCCGCCCCTATGGCCGCTACAGCCTCGACAACACCCGTGAAACCTTCAACAATGGCGGCAATATGTACTGCTTCACACTGGACGAAGCTCGCCCGCTGAAGGTCAATTCAAAAGAACACCGCTTTTTCGCTGGCCCTGAACGGGTGCGGGTAAAGGCATGGCTCGGTGCCGATGTTGTGACGATGACTGGCAACGGCAACGGCCCACCCGCCACGGTGAACGCCAGCGGCATCACCTTTAGCGGCTCTGGCTACGGCAAAGGCATCTGGTGGGAGGCCAGCACGGGGTCGCAGCCTGTGACTAAAGTCTGCGTGGAATACTGGCGCATGAACGGTGGCGCTGAAACGGCAGAACCTTTTGCCATCGAGCTTTGCGCCCCCCGCTGCCAGTACGACGACCTCTATGCCTGCTCACTTGCACCGCCCAATGTTTCCGCTGCTTGCGCAATCGGCTTTCCATCGCTTTTGATTACAAAAACGGTAACACCCGTCAATAACTACGGTTTGGATGCCTGCAACGGCAATGGCACGACGCCCATTTTCCGGGTAAAACTCAGCATGTACAACGATGCAGGCGGTTTGAAGGAGCTATTCCTCTATGACGACCTCAATTTTTACTTCGGCTCCGCCTTTGTCAATGTGGTCTCTGCTCCGCAAATCACCTACTCCACCGCCACCGGCCCACCCCTGCTCGACCCTAGCTATGATGGCCTCAATTATATCAACCTCTTCTACCCCGGCACCGGTTGGCTCTCCGCTGGCCAAGAACTGGTCGTGGAATTTGACGTAGCGCTGAACCCCAATGCGGCGGGCGCTTTTACCGCCATGTGCAATACGGCATTCGGCGGAGGCAATGCAGGCCATTTTATCGCAACCGACCTTAGTGGCGACCTTGGCGGCGGCTTCAGCAACCCCACCGTGGTGAACAACCTGCCCGCAGGCGTGGTGGCCACGCCTGCCCAAGATGTGACTTTGGAAGCTACCCTGATGAACTATATGAACGGCCCGCAAAACTGGGTAAACAACCATGGCGGCGCAGTTTTCAGCGTGCCCGGCTGCGGCCCCGTCACTTGGACGAGCGACTTCGACATGGACGATTGGGTCTTCGATTGCAGCTACGTGGACGGCCATATTGACGTGACCTTCACCGCTCACGACAACTGCGGCCACACCTTCACCACTTGCGCCACCTTTACGCTTGTGGATACCCAAGGGCCCGGCTGTGTGAAACCAACCAACCTCAACCTCAACTGCGGCGATCCCGATGCCGCCGCCGACCTCGACCACTGGCTCAACTACGACGGCAACTGGAACGACCTCAGCCAGCCCGTCACTTTTACCCATGATTTTAATGGGCTGCCGCCCAATTCCTGCAACGGCACACCCATCAAGGTCACTTGGACAGGTACCGACAACTGCGGCAACGAGACCATATTTATCGGCTACCTGACCATCACCGATGGGGAAGGCCCAGTGCTGCAAAACGTACCTACCACCTTGTACTTAACAGATTGTGGCAACATCCCAGCACCAGCCGCCGTCACGGCCATTGACGCTTGCGACCCCAGCGTACAGGTAACTTTCAACGAAACCAGCAGCGGCCCAGCTTGTGACCGAACCATCATCCGAACTTGGACGGCCACCGACGACTGCGGCAATACGACCACAGGCTCCCAAACGATTTATGTGGAAGACAACCAGCCACCCATGTTGGTGGGTGCGCCTTCCGGCGATTTGAGCTTGACGCCTTGCGACCCTGTGCCTGCCCCGCCCACTGTCACGGCCAACGACCCTTGCACACCCAACCTGCAAGTGAACTTCCAAGAGGCCACAAGCGGCCCGGTGTGCAACCGCACCATCAACCGCTCTTGGGTGGTTTACGACGACTGTGGCAATGCAGGCTTCGCTTTCCAAATCATCTATATAGTTGATAATCAACCGCCTGTGTTCAGCAACGTGCCAGCCAACGTCACCGCAGAGTGCCCCAACGTGCCGCCCGTGCAGACGCCAACGGTCACGGATTGCTCCGCTGTCAATGTTGTTTTCAATGAAACGCAGACCGGGGGTGCTTGCCCTTTGCCGAACATCATCACCCGCACTTGGACGGCAACCGATGCTTGCGGCCTTGTAACGGTTGCGACGCAGACGATTACGATGACCTCCCCCATTGTGCCTTCGTCGCTCACTTTCACCTTTGTGCCACCAAACATCACGACCACTTGCGACCAAAACCCCGGCTTTGGTACGCCCGTAGCCGTGACCACATGCCCAGCGGGCGGCCTCGCCGTCAGTTCTTCCGACGTGGTGAGCAACCCCGGCGGCTGTAGTCAACCGTTCAGCATCACCCGCACTTGGATTGCGCACGATGCCTGCGGCAATATGGCCACTGCTTCGCAAACCATCAGCACGGGGCCCGACACACAAGCCCCTACCTTCGCCGCCAACACGCCCACCAGCCTGACCATTGACTGCGGTGGGCCGCTCAACCAGCCCGTTGCCTTCGACAATTGCGGAGCAACCAGCCTGAACTACGTGGACAGCGGCCAAACGGGTACCTGCGCCACGGGCTTCCAGTTCACCCGCACTTGGACGGCCACCGACGTCTGCGGCAATAGCTCGACGTTTGCGCAGCAAATAACCACCACGCCCGACGTGACGCCACCAACCTTCACGTTTGTCCCCTTCGACCAATTCTTTGATTGTGACGAGCCTATCGTGTTCCCAAACCCCGTTGCATTTGACAATTGTGGAGACGTGACCATCACTTTCCAAGACTCCATCATCGGAACGGGCGACTGCCACGAGGTGAACGGCGTCTGGTATGGCTACGACATCGTGCGCACTTGGACTGCGACCGACGAGTGCGGCAACTCGACCACGGCCACCACCAGCGCTTGGGTATTGCCCGGCTACAACAGTGGCAACCGCATCGCTTTCAGCTACGTGCCAGAAAGCCGAACGGTGGACTGCACGGGTAATGCCGTCTTTGGCAACCCTGTCTGCCACTCGGCCTGCGGGGCGCTGACCATCAATTTTGTGGATGAAACGATTGCAGGGAACTGCACCACTGCAACCACCGTCACCCGCCATTGGACAGCTACCGACGAGTGTGGCAACTCGACCATTGCGCAGCAGACCATTACCATACTGCCGGACCAAACCGCACCGAGCTTTGCAGCCTTGCCCGAACCCATTATTATGTCGTGCGCCCAGGGCGCAATGCCAGATTTTGCAACGCCCGTCGTGACCGATAATTGCGCCAGCGGTACAACATTGGCCATCACCCATTTGGATGCTTGGTCGAATGCCAACAGCCCGAACTGTGCGAGCCATACCGTCGTGCGCACTTGGACGGCCACCGATGCTTGCGGCAATTCGGTGACTGCTTCGCAAAGCATGACGATGGTGGATGATGTGGCACCAGTTTTCACCAGTGTGCCTGCTGGGCAAACCATCGGCTGCAACGACGCCGTGGAATTCGGTTCGGTAGCAGTCACGGATGGCTGCTCTAGCTTCACCATTGCAAAAGTGGACGAAATCACGCCGATGGCTTGCGGCCAGCAGCACATGCGCACATGGACGGCGACGGATGCTTGCGGCAATTCCAGCTTTGTCAACCAAGTGATCGTACAAACCGACAATGAAGCGCCAATTTTTACCTCAGTGCTTGATAATCAAACAGTTAATTGCGGAGCACCCATCGTTTTTGATGAGCCAGAGGCCACCGACAACTGCGGCGTGGCCAGCCTGACGCACCTGGACGAGGTACTGCCCTTGGCTTGCGGCGAGGAGCATATCCGCACTTGGACGGCGAGCGATGCCTGCGGTCAAACGGCCATTGCGCAGCAAAAAATCACGGTGACGGACACCGAGGCTCCCGTTTTCACGACGCCAATTGACAACCAGACGATTGAATGCGGCCAGCCCGTCGAGTTTGCAACGCCGACGGTTGCGGACAATTGCAGCAGCGTCGCCATGACGATGGAAGATGGCGTGACCTCCAACAACTGCGGCGAGGTCTTCACCCGCACTTGGAAGTTGGTGGATGCCTGCGGCAACGAGGCATTTGCTTCGCAAACCATTACCGAAATGGACACGGAGGCCCCCGTTTTTGAGCCACTGCCTACCGAGTTGACGATGACACAAGCCGAGTTTGAGGCTTGGCTACCACCAACGGCCACGGCCACCGACAATTGCCACGAGGTGAGCATCAGTACCGAAACGCTTGCCACGGGCAATTGCGAAACGGCCACGCATGTTTTCACCTACACGGCATCGGATGGTTGCGGAAATATTGCGCAGCACGAACTGACAGTGGTCATTGCGGATGCGTTTTTTGGGGCAGAGGTACAGCTGCCCGCTTCATTGGATTGCGGAGGCAGCTACGAACTAGCAGCCCAAGGTGTGAATGGAACGGCACCTTATAACTATACGTGGGCAGTGGTGGATGGAACGGATTGGGAGATTGCAAATGCCAATGCCGAAACCACCACCATGCAGGCAGGCAACGGCATGGCCACCATTACGCTAAATGTGATAGATGCGATGGGTTGCGCTTGGCTACAAGCCTATAGTTTTAGTTGCGATGGCACCGCATTGAACGCAAATGAGGCGCTGCTGACCAATTTCATGTTGATGCCCAACCCTGCCAGCGAGCGCTTGACGGTTCGCTTTGCGTCCGCAAGGGCCGGGGATGCCATTTTGCGCATCCTGAATCCGCTGGGTGAGGTGGTGATGCTGCGCAAAGGGCAAGCGACAGCAGGCATGAACGAAGAGCGCTTGGATATTTCAAAACTGGCAGCTGGCACTTATTTCCTTAGCCTGCAAGTGGGCGAGGGGGCAGTGACGGAGCTGTTTGTGAAACTGAATTAAGAAGCCGTTCTTCCTTGAAAAGGAAAAGGCTGTGCGGGTTGCCGCACAGCCTTTTTTCGTTATCAAAACATTGATTACTACTTGGTATTGGCCAATTCAAGCCGTTCCATCAACCTGGAGGAGACCCGTAAAAAGTCCATCTCGGTGATGATGCCGACCAGCTCGTTTTCCTTGTCGTGTACCACGGGGAGGCAGCCGATTTTATTGTCACGCATGAGCTTCAAGGCATCCATGATGGTCGTTTTTGGCGTGACCGTGAAGGGCTTCGTCAACATGACATCCTCCACGATTGAAACATTCGTTTTATCCTTCAACTTGTTGTTCTGCGAATAAAACCTCAACAGCAAACGGGATGTAACCAGCCCTACGAGCCTACCTTTTGAGTCTTCGACTGGCATGTAGCGGATTTTCCGCCAGTTCATCAGCTCAGCCACGAACTCTATCAAGTCCTCTTTTTGCACGGTGATGAGGTCGGTGGTCATGAACTCTTCCACCCGAAGGCGGCTAGGCACGTATTCTTCCAATTCGGAAGGTTCTGGCAGCGGCCAAGTATGCACAGGCATTTCTCTCTCTTGGTTTTTGACGATGCAGGCCGTCACGACGGCAGTGGCCTCGTCGGTGGTGATGGAATCTTTCAGTTTTGTGAAGGCCCTGAGTTGCCAACGGGCGCCCGTCATGTGGGCTTTTGCCCGTTCCTTGATAACACCCAAATAGCGGTCAATATCGCTGCTATCTACGTTCTTCGATTTCAAGCCTTCCTCCGCCAATGGCACTAACTCATTGATAATCAAATCGGTAGCGGTGTATTTCTTATCATTGAACCAGTTGAACTTGGTATCAATACCAAACTGGGCGGCCTTCATAAAATTGTCCCGAACATCTTCCCATGAGAGCTTCGCCGTCACATCGGGGCAGTGGCGCTTCATGCCGACCATGGCACCGAGCCAGAAAGCGGCATTGGCCACTTCGTCAATGATGGTTGGCCCGGATGGCAGCACCCTCGCCTCTATGCGGAGGTGCGGCTGGCCATTGTCACTGATGCCGTAGCAAGGGCGGTTCCAGCGGTAAACCGTGGAATTGTGCACTTGAAGCGCCTTGAGTTTTGGCGTTTTCTTCTTCAAAACCTGCTCAATGGAGTTCTCCACCTCGTCGGCAGTCATGAGCACCCGGAAGCGGGCAATGTCCTCCTTGTAAATTTCAAGGATGGAGCCTTGCAGCCAGCCGTTGCCGAAATTGACCCTTGGGCTGCGCTCCCGCAGGTGGTCGTGCGAGGTGCGGGTATCGAGCGACTGCTGGAAGAGCGCAATGCGGGTCTCGTGCCAGAGGCGCTTGCCGAACACCATCGGCGAGTTGGCAGCGATGGCGATGGTAGGCCCAGTGAGCATCTGCGCTATATTGTAGAGGCAGACAAAATCCTTCGGCTCCACTTGCAAATGCACTTGAAAACTGGTATTGCAGGCCTCCAGCAGCGGCGACTCGTGCTTCACGTGCAGTTCGTCAATGCCGTTGAGGTTCAGTTCAAAATTGCTTCCGATGAGCTGCCCCTTCAACGCCTTCATGAGCGCCATATAGCGGGGCTTTTCCGTCAGGTTTTCAAGGTCGAGGTCGGTCTTTCGAAGGGTGGGCAAGATGCCGGTCAGGCAGATATTGGCCCCAAAATCCCGCTTCAACACTTCACGTATTGCGGCTAGGTTGCCAAGGCTTTCCTGCTCCATGGTATGAAAACAATTGCCTGTGAATTCCACGGGTGTCATGTTGGTCTCCAGGTTGAACTTTGCCAGCTCTGTGTCTAGCCAGGGGCTATCCTTCATTGCATTGATGACCTTCATGTTGATTTTCGCTGGCTTGAAGGTCTTGCTGTCCACGATGCACATCTCCTGCTCTGCCCCGATGCGGGTGATGCCCGACTCGAACCAGTTGTGGTCAATCATGTACTCCAGCGCCTGAAGATCGTTCAGCAGGTTGCGGATAAAGGTTTGTAGTTCGTTCTTGTCCTTTGCTATTGATACTTTTGCTTCGCCCATAGGGTGTAACTGTTTGAGGGTTTTGGTTGTAACTGATGACTTTACAGCAAACGGCCCAACAGGTTTCGTTTGGCCGTTCTTCCCAGCAAAAGAATCATAATTAGCTTAATTAGTCAAACATGTGCGGTGATAAAATTTTACCACCCCTGTTTTGCGTTTCAAGGAATAAACCATTTTCAATGAAAAGTACCGCCTTATTTTTACTCGTTGCACTCTCTTTTTTTTCCTGTAAAAAAGAAACAGAACCACCCCGTGGCTTCATTCGGGCGGGCAATATGAAGTTCTCCATTGACCCATCCGTGCAGCCGCCGTTCACTTATTACATACCCATCACCGATGTGCGGCTCGAAGCACTTTCGCAGCTAAGTGGCAGCAATATTGACACCGCCACTATCAAAAGCATCCGCCCAAGTAGGGCTACACTCACGGCGCTTTTCGGCGGAGGAAACCTCGATTTTATTGATGCGGTCTCCATCCGGCTTTGCCCACAATCAGAGAATTTTGAGAACTGTGGCCGGGAGGCCTTCTACCGCGACCCCACCCCCTTCGACATTGGGCAGGAACTGGAACTGAACGCAAGTTCCGTGGACGACATCCGTGAGTCCGTACTGCAAAAAACCATGAACGTGCAGGTAAAATTGGAGCGGCTGCGTGACATCCCGCAAGGCTCCTTCGAAGTGGTCCTGGAAATGGAGTTTGAAGTGCGGTAATTCTTATTTAACCGCACTAGTATGTTCTTGAAATTAGTTTATGTTTTGATGCTTGGCAAAAGGCTGAATGTCAATGCTTTGTGCCAACTTGAAACTTGAAACTAATAACTCACAACTACTTAAAAGTCTCCCATAAATCCTTGATTTTCAGCACATTTTTCTTCACATCAAATTTTTCGGCAATCATTTGATGAGAAGCCCGGCGCATGGCGGACAGGTCGGCTGTGGTCATGGCTTGGCGCATGGCCTCGGCGAGTTGCCAGGCGTCGTTCGGTTCGATGAGCCACCCGTTCCTCCCCGGCTCCACACCCTCCGGAATGCCGCTGATGGTGGTGCTGATGACGGGCAGGCCGCAGTCCATCGCTTCGAGGCAGACGTTGGGCAGGCCGTCCACATCGCCGTTGGCAGCAACAACGCAGGGGGCAACCAACACATCGCCCGTTAGGTACTTAGCCTTCATCTCGTTGGGTGCGACGAAGCCCGTGAGCGTCACGTGGTCTTCCAGTTTTAGCTCCGCAATTTGTGCCCGCAGCGCCTCCTCCAGCGGCCCTTTCCCAATGATTTCACAATGAAAATCGAGGCCCCATTGCCGCAAGGCAGCACAAGCCTCCAAGAGGTACTTGAAGCCTTTTTTCTCCACCAATCGGCCTACGGCCAAAAAGGTGAAACGCTCGTGCGGCAGCGCCACCGGCAGTGTGGGCGTGGTGTGGATACCATAATATAAAGTGATGATTTTCGAGGGGGTTTCCGGTACAAGTTGGGCCATGAACCGCTCGTTGTACTTCGTCGTGCCGTTCACATAAGTAGCGTGGCGCAGCTTGCCTTGCAGGCCGCTATCGTCCACAAAAATGTCCATTGCGTAGGCCGTTGCCCCGAAGGGGATACCCGTGAGTTTGGAGAGGTAGAGCGCCGTTTCGCCCGCTGCCGTGAGGAAATGGGCATGGATGAGTGTCGCCTTTTTTTGCTCCGCAACCCGTACCAAGGTCGTTGCCCGGCAAAGGCAGATGACGCCCCGGAAGAACTTCGATGGCTTGTGCCGCAGCGAAAACAGCGCCCCCCAAGCCGAAAAATAGCGCCCCGGCCTGCTTACAGCCACCCGCAGGTGCTTCCAAAGGGCGGCGGGCGTGAACGGCACTTCGGGCAGGGGCTGGTATTTGCTCCGCAATTGCTGCTCGTTGGGCGATAGGTCGGTGCGCTCGGCCATGTCCCTTGCGGCGATGGTCATGGGCACGCCGAGTTCGTTCAGCTCGGTCAGTTCACGAGTCACGAAGTTCTGCGACCATTCGAAAAGGCGGTTTACGATGACGATTGTGTGCATTTACAAGGTGTTCATTTTGAAAGTTTGCAGTTTGACAGTGGGCAGTTGGCAGTCAGTTCGACAGTTGGTTAGTAAGTGCCGAGTTGAATGGCATTGGACTTAAAGACTGCTAGACTGCAGCCTGACTGCAAACTGCCAACTGTCGAACTGCCAACTCACTTCGCTGGACTCGTCCAAGCCGACCCCTTAATGCGAAAACGCCACGGCCACGCTGCGCACTCCTTGGCATAGGCCACACCGACCCGTGGGCTGGCGATGATGTTTTCTTCCGAAACCACCTCACCACGGTCTTCGAGCCAGATGGGGCTGGCCTCATCCAACAGGCTTAGGCCACTGTGCTGGGTGTGGATGCCGAGGGCTTGCGTGAGTGCTCCGGGGCCGGCGGTCAGCTTGGGCTGCGGCTTGTCCATGCCCCGTCTTTTTAGCATAAAATCCACATTGTCAATGGGTTCCACCGCCCTTATCAGTACGGCGTGGGCCATGTCCGCTGGCCCTGTCACCACATTGAACAGGTGGTGGATGCCGTAGCAAAGATAGACATAAGCCCGGCCTCCCTCGGCGAACATGACTTCGGTGCGGGCGGTTCGGCGGTTGCCGAAGGCATGGCAGGCACGGTCGTCAGGCGCACGATAGGCTTCGGTCTCCACGATTTTTCCCGCCGTCACCTGCCCATCGAAACGGGTGACGAGGTGCTTGCCGAGTAGGTCTTTGGCGACTTGAACGGGGTCTGGGCGGGTGAAGAAATGGGTGGGAAGCATTTTTTTGTTTGAGGAGTTTGATGGGTTTGAAGTGGGTGGGGCAAATCAAACGCCTCAAACAACTCAAACCCATCAAACCAACTACTCAGTCTTTCATCAGCAATTTTTTATAGAAATTCCCTTCCTCCAAATACCTAAAAACCGCATCTGGCAACAGGTACTGAACCGATTTACCTTCCTTGATACACTGTCGGATGTAGGTGGCCGAGATGTCGAGCATGGGTGCTTCGAAATGCTTGACATTGGGGTGGCTGCCGTACTCGCCGAGGTCGTAGTTGGGGCGTTTATAGAGGTAGATTTCATAGTCCCGCAGCAGGATTTCGTAGTTCTTCCATTTGTTAATGGTGGCAAGGTTGTCGCCGCCCATGATGAGGACGAACTGCTTGTCGGGGTGTTTTTCCTTTAAATAAGTCAAGGTGTCAATGGTGAAAGAAGGCTTCGGCAAGGTGAACTCCACGTTGGAGGCCCGCAGTTGTGGGTTGTCGCCGATGGCCAGTTGCACGAGGTGCAGGCGGTCATGGTCTTTGGCCAAAGTACCCTTTAACTTCAGCGGATTCTGCGGGCTGACGACCATCCAGACCTGTTGCAAATCGGTGTGCGAGGCCATGAAATTGGCGATAATCATATGCCCCACATGCACGGGGTTGAAGGAACCGAAGAACAAACCTATTTTCACTTTTACGAAGATTGAGGTTTTTCCGCCTTTGGCGGGGATTGAATTGTTGAAGGACTGAATGGGGCGACTCAGCTAAGGGCAAAGATGAAAATCAATAAGGGATTTGCAGATTTTGCTTTACTTTGCCCCGCATTTCGAGCTGCGAAGATAGCAGTTTCCTTTCCCTGCCGAACATAACAAAACAGCAACGAATTCTTATTGACTATGACGAATACGAGAGCAGCCATCACGGGAGTTCATGCCTATGTGCCCGATTACGTGCTGACAAATGCGGAATTGGAAAAATTGGTGGAAACCAACGACGAGTGGATAGTGACCCGCACGGGCATCAAGGAGCGCCATATACTCAAAGGCGAAGGGCTTGCCACCTCCTACCTCGGCGAACAGGCCGTTTTGGGGCTTTTGGAAAAAACGGGAACCAAGCCCGAAGAGGTGGAACTACTCATTTGTGCCACCGTGACCCCCGACATGATGTTTCCTGACACGGCCAACCTCATCGCTCATCGGACGGGCATGAAAAACGCCTTCACATTCGATGTAAGTGCAGCTTGTTCTGGGTTTTTGTTCGCCCTCACTACTGGGGCGCAGTACATCAAATCCGGTATGTGCAAAAAAGTAATCGTCGTGGGGGCAGACAAGATGTCGTCCATCGTTGATTACACCGACCGGGCCACTTGCATCCTCTTCGGTGATGCTGGCGGTGCGGTGCTATTGGAGCCTTCCGAGGATGGCAATGGCATCATGGACGCCATACTGCATTCCGATGGAAGCGGGGCAGAAAACCTGTTTCAAAAAGCAGGCGGTTCTTTGCATCCTGCAACACATGAAACCGTGGATGCCAAGGAGCATTTCGCTTACCAAAATGGCCGACCAGTTTACAAGGCGGCAGTATCGGGCATGTCGGGAGTGGTGAAAGAAATGATGCAAAAGCATGGCCTAAGCGCCAACGATGTGGATTGGGTGGTGCCTCACCAAGCCAATTTGCGCATCATCGAATCGGTAGCGAGCATGGCCGATTTCCCGATGGAAAAAGTAATGGTGAACATTCACAAATACGGCAATACCACCGCCGCCACGCTTCCCCTCTGCCTTTGGGAGTGGGAAAATCAGCTTAAAAAAGGCGACAACCTCATACTTACCGCCTTTGGCGGCGGCTATACTTGGGGGGCAATTTGGGTGAAATGGGCATGTTGATTATTGTTGGATTGTTGACATCGTTGGATTGTTGCTGTGTGTTGCAACAATCTCAACAACCAAGCAATCCGAAGAATCAATCATTTTCTTACCTTTGCGCCGCTTTTTAAGAAAGCATTTAATTTTTCATCATTTAATTTAGAAAAATCAATGGCAGATACTTCAGATATCAGAAATGGCCTTTGCATGGAAATAGACAACGACATCTGGTCGGTAGTCGAATTCCAGCACGTAAAGCCGGGCAAAGGCCCCGCTTTTGTTCGTACAAAATTGAAATCCCTGACCAAAGGCAAGGTGGTTGACCGCACTTGGCCATCCGGCCACGCCATCACAGAAATTAGGGTGGAACGCCGCAAATTCCAGTACCTTTACGAAGACGACATGGGGTTCAACTTCATGAACACGGACGACTACGAGCAGGTCGCCCTCGAAGAAAGCCTTATCACCAGCCCCAAGCTGCTGAAGGAAGGGATGGTGGTGGACGTATTGTTCAATACCGCTAATGACAGCCCGTTGAGCTTAGAGATGCCACCAATGGTGGTTGTAGAAGTAACCTACACTGAACCGGGCATCAAGGGTGACACCGCTACCAACACCTACAAGCCAGCTACCGTTGACACAGGCGCCGAGGTTAGGGTTCCGCTTTTCATCAATACAGGTGAAAAAATCAAAGTGGACACGACCACAGGCGAGTATATGGGACGTGCATAGTAGTGGTTTAGAAGGGTTTAGGAGGTTTAGGAGGTATGGCAAAGCAATGCCAACTGAACCTCCTAAACAACCTAAAGCCTCCTAAACCTCCAAATAAAACGAAGATTATGACTTTTCAGGAAATCCAGGAGCT
>JADLHE010000230.1 GCA_020848965.1 Saprospiraceae bacterium | reverse complement strand
ATTGCGAAGCGGAACGACTTGGATGCCGTACTGCACCTCGGCGATTATATCTACGAGTACGGCGTGTGGCGAGGCGGCCCAAAACGGATGCGCCGCCACCGCTACCGGGAGCAAATACCGGACAAAACCTGCACGGAATTGAAGGACTATCGCACTCGCTACGGCCAGTATCGGCTCGATGCGCAGTTGCGGGAATGCCACCGTTTGCACCCGTTTATTGTGATTTGGGACGACCACGAGATTGCCAACAACGCCCACAAAGACGGTGCGGAGCAACGAAGTGGCGACTGGGAAGCCCGCAAGACGGCGGCCAAACAGGCTTATTTCGAGTGGATGCCCATTCGGGAAAACCCGGAGCGCAGCATCGTGCGCAGTTTTGCCTTCGGTGGTCTGGCCGAGCTTTGGATGCTCGACGGGCGCATGGAAGGCCGCAGCAAGCAGGCAGAAGGCCCCAACGACCCCAACCTCAGTTCCCCCGACCGCCACATGCTCGGCACGAAGCAGACCGATTGGCTGCTGAACGGCATGGCGGCCTCCAAGGCCACTTGGAAAATCGTGGGTAATCAGGTGGTTTTCAGTCAGTTGAACGACAGCAAGGTGTTCGACCGCCGCCCCTCCGTGCGCATGGACCGTTGGGACGGTTACCCGACGGAGCGGAAGTCCATTTTTGATTTCATCGAAAAAAACAAGCTGCAAAACATCGTGGTGCTGACGGGCGACGTGCATACTTCTTGGGCTTTTGAACTGACGGCCAATCCCGCCGACCGCAATGTTTACGACCCCAAAACGGGCAAGGGTGTCGTGGGTGCCGAGTTTGTGACGCCCAGTGTCACCTCCTTCAATTTTGATGACGTGGTGCCCAAAATTATCTCCGCTGAGGCAAAACGCCGATTCAAAAAGAAGAAAAATAACCCGCACCTCCGCTACGTGGACTTGAACAACCACGGCTACCTCACGCTTACGCTCACCCCCGAACGGGCACAGGCAGATTGGTTTTTCGTGAAACGAAAGGGCCAAGTGGACGACCGGGTGGAACTTTGCGCCAGCCGATATATCTTGGCCAACGGCCATGAAGTGAAGAAATAATTTTTTTGCGAAGCAAAACCATGTGATATGAAAAAGACGATTGCCTTATTGCCGCTGTGTTGCCTGCTGCTCTGGCAGGCGTGCTCCGGGGACAAAGCCAGTGGCAAACCGCTCAATCCCAACGGGGATAGCGAGTTGGCCTTGCTCATGCGGGAAATGTTCGAGGACGGGATGCGGGTACGGGAGCAGGTCAAAAATGGTCAAGCCATTGATATCCAAGTGGATTTCGAGAAAATAATGACGGCCAAGGCGACCGACCCAAAGAAAATGCAGCCCGACGACTTCCCACAGTTGGCGGGTTCTTATGTAGAGGCTATGAAAGCCCTCAAGGCCGCCCCAGCCGCCGAGGTGCAGGAACGCTACACGGCCATGGTAGCCACTTGCATGAACTGTCATGAAAACATCTGCCCGGGGCCAACCGTGCGCATCAAGAAACTAATTCTCTGAGCATCATGACCGCCGATAGTGCCCATATCATTTTCACGACCATCGCCAGCGACGAGGATATCCGCCAAGTGCTTGCCTTGCAACAGGCCAACCTCTCCACACGGGTCAGTGCCGATGTGGCGCAATCGCAGGGTTTCGTCACCGTGCAGCATGATTTTGATTTGCTGAAGGCCATGAACGAGGCCATCCCGCAGGTCATCGCCAAGGACGGCGACCAAGTGGTGGGCTATGCGCTCGTGATGCTGCCTTCGTTCCAAGACTTGATTCCGGTGCTGAAACCGATGTTCCTGATGTTTGAAAACATTGATTACAAGGAAAAAAGAGTGGTGGATTACCAGTACTACGTGATGGGCCAAGTTTGCGTTGGGGAAGGCTACCGAGGCATGGGCGTCTTTGACGGCCTTTATCAAAAACACAAAGAACTTTACAGCCACCGCTTCGACTTCGTAGCCACCGAAATCGCCAGCCGCAACACCCGTTCCATCCGTGCCCACCAGCGGGTCGGTTTCCAGACCATCCATACCTTCGAGGACGAGACTGACCACTGGGAGATAGTGGTATGGGATTGGGCATGACGATAATGATGCGGGGAAAGGATGCCCTAAAATGTAACTTGAGCCTACGCTGAATTTATCCAGCACCCAGCATTAAAAAAAAGCCCCGGTCAGGCCTTCAGCCTGCCGGAGCAACACATTTTTCACCAACTAAAATCATAGCTTTTAAAAGAGGGTGTCATTACTCGGATGTATCACAATGACAAGATTTTGAACACTTACCCCCTATTTTGGTTTGTCAGATTCGTGTAAAATCAGCAAAAACGGCCCCAACCCTGCCTTTCTTCCTAGGAATTAGTGCATTTGTCGAAGCCTTTGGGGGTCTTGCTGCCCACCATAAAACTTGCGCCGTATCTTGGCCTTTCAAATAAAACTCGACTGTTATGAAAAAACACTTTTGGGCCATTTTGGCATTCGCAATGTTTTCTGCCACTGTTTTTGCGCAAAAAGACGAGACTTTGGTCGGCAAAACCGGGCTTCGCTTGAGCGGGATGTGGGGCGGCAGCAACTTGGGCATGAGCTTTGGCGGCGACAACCACGGAATGGCGGGCGGCTTCTTCGGCTTGGAGTTCAACAAAGCCCTCACCGTGGGCATCAGTGGCATCAAGAGCACGGAGTCAACGGATTATACTGGCCAATTTGACCTCGACTACCGGGGCCTATTGCTGGGTTACACTTATTTGTCCCATAAAGTAATCCACCCAAGGGTCAGCTTCCTGATGGGCAATGGCAAGCTCAAACTAAAAGGCGGGGAGGACGACACGGTATTCGTCATACAGCCATCGGCGGGTGCCGAGGTGAATGTTTTCAGGTGGTTCCGGCTGGGTGTAGAGGGCGGTTACCGCTTTATTTCCAACACAAGCCTGCCTGAGCCAAGTGACAGCGAGGTGTCTTCGGCATTCGTTCAATTGTCCCTACGCTTCGGTTGGTCATGGGGCAGGGATAGCTGGGACGAAGCCAAGTCGAACTAAGCAAGCATCAAAATTTTAAAACAAAGAGGCCGAACCAGTTTGCACTGTGTTCGGCCTCTTTTTATTGTTCGAAAGATAAAGGTGACCTTTATTCTTCCACGTCTTTCGTAGTCTGAATCTTGTCGAGCAGTTTCTGTGCCCGCACGAGGAAGTCGGCACGGTGCTCGTAAAATTCGTTGTGAATCATCAGCAAACGAGCAGCATCCCATGCAGCCGACTTAGGGTGCAATTGCTTGGCAGCGATTGGGTGCAACCAGTACTCCAGATTGTTGGAGCGCAGGTAAGAGCCGTCCATATCGAAGCCAGTGATGACGGAAAGTTTGTTCAAAGAGAAGAGGTAGTCCGTCTCTTTGTTGAGTTCCTTTTGAAGGTCAACGATTTCGATGCGGCCAAAGCGCACACCTGCACGCTCGCAGAGGAACACGTCACGACGGCCATCGAAAGTGATGATGGTGTCAATATTGTACTTGCGCATGGAGTCGAACATGAACTTCTTCACACGGCTGTGTACGGGGCGCAATTGCTTGAAGGAGAACTGCAATGCCCGCTTGTCCACGTGGAATTCTTCCAAGAAAGGCCTGGTGCGGCCCGTGCGCATATTGATGACGACCTTGTTGCGACCAATGGTATGGCCAAGTTCGTTGGTTTTAGAATAGACGCTCACGTAGTCCACGTCAGCATTGTTCACCCAAGTGTCGAGGAAGATTTTTTTTGTGCGGCCTTCATATACCAGAAGTGCGACCTCGGCGATGGCAAAGAAGTTGGGGAAACCTCCGTAGATATTGCCATACTTTAGCTCCAAAAATGCAATGTTGTTATCCACGTTGATAGTGTTGTTTTGGGAAAAGGTTTTAGAATTAGTTTAAATGGTTTGGTTTTTCTAAATCAAAGGCCAAATTTATGAAAAATGCAAAGAACCAAGCCTTTTTTTGTATTACAAAATTTTGAAGGCTGATTTTTCGCATGTTTTTCCAACCTAAATTTCACAAGAGGAACTTCCCCCCTTCGTAAATTTTCTCGCCATCGGCGAAAATCTGCCCACCGTTCTTCATGTCTGCAATCATGTCCCAATGGATGGCCGACTGGTTTTTGCCGCCCGTTTGCAGATACGATTGTCCGATGGCCATGTGTACCGTCCCGCCGATTTTTTCATCGAACAGGATATTCTTAGTAAAACGGTCAATCTTGTAATTTGTTCCAATTGCCGCCTCACCAAAATGCCTTGCCCCGGCCACATTTTGGAACGCATCGTCCAAAAGTGCCTTTCCTTGCTTGGCTTCCCACTTCTCCACCCGTCCATTTTCTACCCAAAGCGTCACGCCTTCCACCAAATTGCCCGCTATTACAATCGGGTAGTTGAAATGGATAGTACCGTTCACGCTGTCCTCCACGGGCGAGGTGTAAACTTCGCCGCTGGGCATGTTCGTCTGGCCGTCGGAGTTGATCCAAGTGCGGCCTTTGGTCGAGAACTGTATGTCAATGCCGTCGCCCAAATAGCGCACGGTTTCTTTTTTGTTCAAAAAATCAACGATGTGCTGCTGCGAGCGGCGTACTTCCAGCCAAGCAGCGGCAGGGTCGTCTTCGTAAAGCCGGCAAGCATTGAACACAAACTGTTCGTATTCTTCCAATGACATGCCCGCCTCTTGTGCATTTGCTAACGTGGGGTATTGGCAAAGGTTGCGCTTCAGGGAGCGGGTGGCGGTGCGCTCGAAGTAGATTTTGTTCAAATCCTTGGTCGCCTCTCGGCGAATGGCGGCTCGGCTGGGGTCAACCCCGTGGTCTTCCCTAAGGTTGAACGGTGCCATGATGTTCAGGTAGCAATCGAACTCCTCCATCGCCTGTCGGTAGGTGGGCGATACGTGCCTTAGCTGTGCGTCACTTCCTTCGGAGTATAGTATCCGGGCTTTTTCCCGGAAGGCCATGTCCACCTCCACGATGGCCCCTGCCCGCAGCGCCTCCCGCCAAACTTCCCGAACCAGTGGCTCCGCCAAGGTGGTGGTACTGACGTACAGCCGCTCCCCTTCCTTGATACTCAGGCAGTACCGAACGAGCAATTGGGCATACTTGGCAAGCATTGAATCCATTGTTGGGCGTTATCTTCTGCTGTTAAGGCGGGGTTGAATGGGTCGCAAATATCAAAAAAATTGGCACACGAAAAAATTGTGGGGCAAAAATCAGTTGGCAGTTCGACAGTTGGCAGTTGGCAGTCAGGGTGCAGCCTTGCAGTCCTAAAGTCTATTGCTGTTAATCACGGCCCTGACTAAACAACTGTGAACTGACTGCCAACTGCCAACTGCCAACTGTTGAACCGTGCCTTCGGCAGGCAAGCTGCCAACTTTAAGCTAGGCCACCGCCAGCAGCCGCTGTTCCTGTTCTTCTTCCAAATGAGCGAAACGGTAGCCTTGCTCCGCAAAATGAGCCAGCACCTTGGGCAGCACAAATTTCAGCTTTTCAAACGCCTTCAAGCTGTCGTGAAAGACGACGATGGAGCCTTGCTTGGCGTTTTCCAGCACGTTTTCGAGGCATTGCTCGGCGCTGATGTCGGGGTCGAAGTCACCGCTTAGCACGTCCCACATCACGAGGCGGTAGTGGCGCTGTAGGAACTCGCCCTGCCGAGGCTTCATTCGCCCGTAGGGCGGCCTGAACAGGCTGGAATGCAGCGCTTGCGCACATCGGCGCACGTTCAGGAAGTATTTCACGTTGTCGGTGAGCCAGCCGTTGAGGTGGTTGAAAGTGTGGTTGCCAAGGGCATGGCCTGCCCGGCGAACCATGTCTAGCACGTCTGGGTGCTTGCGTATATTATCGCCGACACAGAAGAAAGTGGCCTTGGCCCGGTACTGCGCCAGTTGTTCGAGCACCCAAGGCGTCACTTCTGGGATGGGGCCGTCATCGAAGGTCAAGTGCAGCACTTTTTCTTCGGTCGGCATCCGCCAAATGAAGTTCGGAAAGAGTTTCTGGATGAATTGAGGCGTTTTTACGAGATACATAAGTGTTTCAAACTTTTGGATATGTTCAGTCGGTTTGGCGTTTTGACCAAAATCCTAAAAAAAGTAACCGGTTAAAGGTTTAATTTTGCGCCCCGTTTTGAAAACGGCTTGGAACTCCGGCGCAGTTGTTTTCGGTTGTAAATCAACGGTTTGCAATGAAAAAATGCTGCCAGAATAGGTTCTTTTTAACGTAGAATTAATCAACCATAATAAATGAGTAACATCAGGGTACGTTTCGCCCCCAGCCCCACGGGGGCGCTGCACATCGGCGGCGTCCGCACGGCGCTCTACAATTATCTTTTTGCAAAAAAACATGGCGGCACCTTCGTCCTCCGCATCGAGGACACCGACCAGGGACGCTACGTGCCGGGGGCAGAAGAATACATCCTCGAAGCGCTGCGCTGGTGCGGCATCATGCCCAGCGAAGGACAGGGCATCGGCGGGCCGCATGCCCCCTACCGCCAGTCGGAGCGCAAGGCCATGTACCTACAGCACGCCCTCGACCTCGTGGCCAATGGCAGCGCCTACTATGCCTTCGATACGCCGGAGGAATTGGAGACTGCCCGTGCCGCCGCTGCCGCTGCTGGCAACCACAATTTCAAGTACGATGGAATCAGCCGCCAAGGCATGAAGACCAGCTTGAACCTGCCCGCCGACGAGGTACAGCGCCGCCTCGATGCTGGCGAGCACTACGTCATTCGTTTGAAAGTGCCTGAAAATGAGACTGTTATCTTCACCGACCTGATTCGGGGCGAGGTCAGTTTTCACACCTCCGAGCTGGACGACAAGGTGCTGATGAAGTCTGACGGGATGCCAACCTACCACCTCGCCAATATCGTGGACGACCATTTGATGGAAATCACGCACGTCATCCGGGGCGAAGAGTGGCTGCCCAGCACGGGCCACCATGTGCTGCTTTACCGGGCCTTCGGTTGGGAGGCAACCATGCCGCAGTTTTCGCACCTGCCCTTGATTCTCAGGCCAGACGGCAAGGGCAAACTCAGCAAACGGGACGGTGCCAAGTTCGGTATGCCCGTGTTCCCGCTTTCTTGGGTTGCTGAGGCCGCCGAGGACAGCTTCGAGGGCTTCAGGGAGTTCGGTTTTTTGCCGGAGGCGGTGGTGAACTTCCTTGCTTTCCTCGGCTGGAACCCCGGCACAGAGCAGGAGATTTTCAGCTTGGAGGAGCTTTGCGAAGCGTTTTCCCTCGAAAAAATAAGCAAGAGCGGTGCCCGCTTCGACTTCGACAAGGCCAAATGGTTCAACCAGCAGTACCTCCACGCCACCGACGACGCTGTTTTGGCTGCGCAAATCAGGCCGCTGGCCGAAGCGAAGGGCTACCATGTTTCCGATGAATACTTGGAAAAGGTTTGCCACCTGATGAAGGGCCGTGCCACCTTCTTGCCCGACCTCGTAGAACAGTCGAGCTACCTCTTCGGCGATGTGCAAGTATTTGACAATGAGAACATTGCGAAGCGGTGGAAGCCAGAAAGCCGCCCCGTGTTCGAGGCGCTGGCCGACCATGTGAAGGCGCAACTGAGCTTCGAGGCTGTTGCTTTGGAAGCCAGCGTGAAGGAGTTCATGGCCGAGCGGGGACTGAAACCGGGCGAGGTGATGCCGATACTGCGGCTATCATTGGCCGGAACCATGCAAGGGCCCGGTGTCTTTGAGCTGATGGAACTGCTGGGCAACGACCGCACGGTGGATAGGTTGACGAAGGCATTCAAGCATTTTGATAGCATCATCAAGTAAGTGGCGCTGCGTCGGAACAACTTACCGAAAATTCACAACTTTCGGTAAGTTGTTCCGATGACAACAGCCTTGACTATCATATCCACCGCCTCGGCACCAGCATCGGCACCTCCCGCTGGTATTTTTGGTAGGCTTTGCCAAATTGGGCGACGAGCTTTTCCTCCTCCAGCCTGCTACCGATGATGAGGTAAATCGTGGAAATCATGGAGAAGGCCAGCGCCGCATCGTTTTGAAGCAAACACAGGGCGCCCCAAACGAGCAGCAAACTGCCAAAATAGAGCGGATGCCGCACCCTGCCATTCAGTCCCCGCACCACGAGCTTGGTGTGGACGGGTTGCTGCCCGGTTCGCAGTTGTTCCAGCCCAGTGAACTCACCGACATCGTATTTTTTGAAGGCTCGAACCACCCAACTAACGCCCATGATGCACAGGACAGCACCTCCGAAAACCAGCAGCTTGTTCAGCGGCCAGAGCGGCTTTTTTTCCACCAAAAAATAAAGTGCGATAAGTGCGGCCAATAGCAACGTCGCCAGCACATTGTAAGCCAAGCGATAATACCGGACTGGTAACAAGCGCCCCAAGCCAGCCTTCACGCCATTGGCGGCCAAAAGACTGTGCAGTATATAGTACGCAATGGTGGCAAAGGTGAAATGAAGTACAGTCATCAGGTTGATTTAAGGCGTAAACATAGGGCTTGCAAATCGTTCATTTACCTTTGTAGCGTGTCCAAGCATTTAAATGCAAGCTTTGCCTAGTGTTTTTGATGCAAAGCCAAGGAATTTAGATGCCTGTATGATATTGCCAATAATGGTTAAAACCATGATAAAAAAGCCATAGCGCACAGGAATGGCAAGAAGCATCTACTTGAAATTTCTGTTCCAGTTTATTTTTTGGCTGGTGTTTTTCCAAATCACCCGACTCGTGTTTGTGCTTTGGAATGCCAACGCAATGGCCGCCTTGCCTTTGGCAGAACTGGCGTCAATGCCCTTCCATGCAGTTTATTTGGACATGGCAATGGGCGCTTATTTCATGGCTGCCCCTTATCTGTTTTTTGCCTTGGCAATTTGGACGGAAAAGCAATGGCCGCTGCTGCTGAACCGGGTTTTTACCACCATTTTGATAGTACTGACCAGCATTATCACCATTGCGGAACTGCCGCTTTATGATGAATGGAAAACCAAACTGAACTACAAGGCCGTTCTTTTTTTGGGTACCCCTTCTGAAATAGTTCGGACGGCCAGCACCTTTCAACTGGTGTTGGGTGGCGTCGCAATAGCCTTGATAAGTTGTATGGGTGCGTGGATTTTTAGAAAATTGATACCCCAAAAAAAACATCAAGCCCAGAGGAAACCTTATTGGCAAAGCATAATTTTCACCTTACTGATGCCTTGCCTGATTGCCATCGGGCTGCGTGGCGGGCTGCAACAAGTGCCCATCCAAGTCAGCGATGCCTACTACTCCAAGCACGATGTCTTGAACTTGGCGGCCACCAATTCCGTCTTCCACCTGATGAGCAGCTGCATCCACGGCAAGGATGCGGGCCAGCCCTACGACCTCATGCCCGATGCGGACGCCAAAGCCCTTTTCGATAAAATGACCCGACCGGAACAGGATTCGACTGCCCGCATTTTTTCCATCGAAAAACCCAACATCGTCCTCGTCATCCTCGAAAGCTGGACGGCGGACGTGGTGGAGGCTTGCGGCGGCTACCCCGGCCTCACGCCCAATTTCAGTCAACTCGCAAAGGAGGGCATCCTGTTCACCAATTGCCATGCAAGCGGCCTCCGCTCCGATGAGGGCATGGCGGCCATCCTCTCGGCTTTTCCCGCACAGCCCAAGACGACTATCATCCGAATGCCCAATAAATACAGGCATTTGCCCTGCATAAAAAACGAACTGTCGGCGGCGGGCTACGCAAGTTCCTTCCTCTTTGGCGGGCAGTTGAGCTACGGCAATATCCGCTCGTACCTCTATTTCAATGGCTTCGACCGCATTTTGGAGGGCAAGGATTTCAGTGCCTCCATCCCCCGCTGCAAGCTGGGCGTGGCCGACGAATACCTGTTCGAGCGGCAATTGGCGGAGCTATCCAAAGAGCGGCAACCGTTCTTTGCGGCCATGTTCACGCTCAGTTCGCACTCGCCTTATGATGTGCCCATGAAGCGGGAAGTTGATTGGGGCGAGAAGGACAATGGCTTCCTGAACTCCATCGTCTATACCGACCGCAGCCTCGGCGATTTCATGAAAAAGGCCCAAAAAACGGATTGGTACAAAAACACGGTTTTCGTCTTCATGGCCGACCACAGCCGCCCTTCGCCGAAAAATTGGCACCCCATTCAACCAGAAAGCCGCCGCATCCCGCTGCTCTTTTATGGTGAACCAATAAAACAGGAATTGCGAGGTAGCCAAGATACTGTGCCCGCCTCACAGACCGACTTTGCTGCTACTTTGCTGGCGCAATTGGGCCTGCCCGCCGCTGCCTACAAATACAGCAGCAATCTCTTCACCCCCCTCGGCCCCCGCCATGCTTTTTATAGTTTGGACGAAGGCTGCTGCATCGTAAAAAAGGAAGGCCAAGTCTGTTGGCACAAGGAAGACGGCCACACAGATTTCGTAAAACCGGGCGATACCTACGTTACACGCCACATCAAAAAGGAGGGCAAAGCCTATTTACAGGAGGTAGTGAGGGATTATTTTGCGTTCTGATTTGTCGTCTGCCCGCCCTTTCGTCGAAGCAAAACGATAGTTCGGCAACTGGTATGAAAGCTACTTGTCCATTGGTGTATCTTCACAGCGTTTTTCCGTTTTGGATAAATTCATCACCAAATAAAATTCGACATGCAACGAAAAAGCACATTACCCTGGCTGGCCATGCTCTTTCTGGCCTTATGCCTCACCGCTCCTTCTTGGGCACAAAACGCTGCCCAAAAAGAATTGAAACTACCTGAAGGCGTCGAAAAAGTGACGACCGTGGAGGGCATCACCGAGTACAAGCTGACAAGCAACGGCCTGCACTTCCTGCTCTTCCCCGACCAATCGAAGCCGACCATCACCGTCAACATCACCTACAAAGTGGGCAGTCGCCACGAAGGTTATGGTGAAACGGGCATGGCGCACCTCTTGGAGCACCTTGTGTTCAAGGGCACGCCCAACCACCCGAACATCCCGCAGGAGCTGACCGAGCACGGCGCTCGCCCGAACGGCACCACTTGGTACGACCGCACCAACTACTTCGAGACCTTCAATGCCACGGAGGACAACCTGCGCTGGGCACTTGACATGGAGAGCGACCGCATGGTGAACTCCTTCATTGCGAAGAAAGACCTTGAAAGCGAGATGACCGTCGTGCGCAACGAGTTCGAAATGGGCGAAAACGACCCCTCCAGCATCCTCATGGAGCGGGTGTTGAGCACGGCCTACCTTTGGCACAACTACGGCAACTCCACCATCGGTGCCCGTGCCGATTTGGAAAACGTGCCCATTGACCGCCTTCAAGCATTTTACAAAAGGAATTACCAGCCCGACAATGCCATGCTCGTAGTAGCTGGCAAAATCGAGCCGGAGAAAACACTGGCACTAGTGAAAGAGTATTTCGGTAAAATACCGAAGCCCAGCCGTGAACTCATCCCGACCTACACCAAAGACCCTACGCAGGACGGCGAGCGCAGCGTGACCCTACGCCGCACAGGCGACGTGCAGGTGGCCTCCTGCCTATACCACACCCCACCGGGTGCGCATCCTGAGTACGCAGCTATGGCAGTTTTGGATGAAATACTGACGAACGAACCTGCCGGACGCCTCTACAAGGCTTTGGTGGAAACGAAGCAAGCTGCTACGGTCTGGTCGTTTTCACCAGCACTTGCCGAAGGCGGTTTTATCTATATCAACGCCGATGTGCGTATGGAAAACTCGCTTGGCGATGCCCAGAAGACGATGCTTAAGGTTTTGGACGAATTGGCTTCTACCCCGCCCACAGCGGAGGAAGTTGACCGTGCGAAAAAACGCTTGCTCAAGGATTGGGAGCTTGGCTTCCGCAGCAGCAGCACCGTGGGCCTTCGGGCCAGCGAGTACATCGCCATGGGCGACTGGCGCTTGGCCTTCTTGTTCCGTGACTTTGTGGAGGGCGTGAAAGCGGAGGACGTCGTTGCGGTAGCAAAGAAATACTTCAAGCCGAGCAACCGTACCACCGGCCTGTTCGTGCCTGATAAATCGCCGGATCGCTCCGAAATCCCCGATGCACCAGACCTCGCCACGATGTTGAACAATTACAAGGGCAAGGCACCCATCGCCGAAGGCGAAAACTTTGACCCAGCACCGGAGAACATCGAAAAGCGCACCACCCGTGGTGAGGCGAAGGACAAAGGGATTGAGTTCGCCTTTTTACCGAAGGAAACCAGGGGCAACAGCGTGTCGGCCCGCATGACGCTGCGTTTTGGCGATGAAAAAACGCTGATGAACCAAGACGCTGCCGCCAGTTTCACAGCAATGATGCTCGATAAGGGCACCAAGACGATGAGCCGCCAGCAAATCCAGGACAAACTTGACCAACTGAAAGCCCGTGTGCAGATATTCGGTGGCGGGGCGACTGCCAGCGTGAACGTAGAGACGGAGCACGACAACCTCGTAGAGGTGATGAAGCTCGTGGGTGATATGCTCAAAAACCCTGCGTTTTCGCAAGAGGAGTTTGAGAAGCTAAAGGAGGAACAGTTGGCAGCCATCGAGTCGCAGCGCAGCGACCCACAGGCATTGGCCTTCACCAACTTCATGCGCACGATGAATAGCCAATACCCAAAAGGCGATATCCGCTACGTGATGTCGTTGGACGAGGAGGCCGAGGCCATCAAGAGCCTGAAATTGGACGATGTAAAGGCGTTTTACAAGAAATTCTATGGCACCAGCGACGCTACAGTGGCTGTGGTGGGCGACTTCGACCAAGAAGCTGTGAAGAAAGTGACGCTTGACCAGTTTAGCAACTGGAAAAGCCCAAGCGGCTACACCCGCCCTTCGCAGGCATATAAGGAGGTAAAGCCAAATAGCGATAACATCAACACGCCTGACAAGGCCAATGCAGTGTTCATTGCGGGTATGCCACTCAATATCAGCGACAACGACCCTGATTATCCAGCACTTGTGATGGGCAACTTCATGCTCGGTGGTGGCTTCCTGAACAGCCGCTTGGCCGTTCGCATCCGCCAGAAGGAGGGTCTGAGCTATGGCGTTGGTTCCAGCGTGAACGCCAGCAGCTACGAGAAGTCTGGCATGTTCCAGACCTTCGCCATCTGTGCGCCTGAAAACGCCGCCAAAGTAGAGGTCGCTTTCAAGGATGAAATCGAGAAAATGCGCAAGGACGGCTTCACCACCGAGGAATTGGAGGCCGCCAAAACTGGCTATATCCAAAGCCGGGGCATGAACCGCTCCAACGATGCCGGCCTATCGGGCACGCTGAACAACTACTTGCAACTCGACCGCACCATGCTTTGGGACGCTGAGCTGGAGAAGAAAATCATAGCGCTCACGCCAGAGCAAATCAATGCTGTGATGAAGAAATACGTGGATCCAACGAAGTTCGTGTTTGTGAAAGCAGGCGACTTTGAGAAAGTTGGCAAGCCGTAAGAAACAGACAACCTAGTTAAAACTAAAAGCCGTTACCGAATCAATCCGGTAACGGCTTTTTAGTTTGTGGCTGCTTAAAAAACAGCCATGATTTTTACAATAATGCGTTGCATTAACGAGCGAACTGAACCGCCCGTTTTTCCCGTATCACGGTCACTTTAATTTGACCGGGGTACTGCATTTCGCCTTGTATTTTCTGTGAAATAAGGAAGGCAACATCGTCGGCGTACTGGTCGGTGACCTTTTCAGCCTCGACGATTACCCTGAGTTCACGGCCTGCCTGCATTGCAAACGCTTTCGTTACACCTTCGTGTGCCATCGCAATTTCTTCCAGTTCGCCGATGCGCTTCAGGTAGCTTTCAAGGATTTCCCGACGGGCACCTGGGCGAGCACCTGAGATAGCGTCGCAGGCCTGCACCAACGGAGAGATGATATTGTTCATTTCAATTTCATCGTGGTGGGCACCCACCGCGTTGCAGATGGTTTCTATCTCGCCGTACTTCTCGCAAATTTGCATGCCGACAATGGCGTGAGAAAGTTCTGTTTCCTCCTCTGCCACTTTTCCAATATCGTGGAGCAAGCCCGCACGTTTTGCCAGTTTCGCTTGCTTTGGATTCAGGCCCAATTCAGCCGCCATAATGCCGCAAAGGTTGGCGGTTTCGATGGAGTGCTTCAGCAGGTTCTGGCCATAGCTGGAGCGGAAGCGCATACGTCCCACCTGTTTAATCAGGTAAGGGTTGAGGCCGTGGATGCCCAGTTCTATCACCGTGCGCTCGCCGATTTCGACGATTTGCTCGTCCAATTGCTTGCGGGTCTTGGCCACTACTTCCTCAATACGAGCCGGGTGGATACGGCCATCGGTCACGAGTTTTTTCAGTGCCAAACGAGCAACCTCCCGGCGTATAGGGTCGAAGCTGCTGATAACGATGGCCTCCGGTGTGTCGTCCACCACAATCTCAGCGCCTGTAGCGGCTTCAAGTGCACGGATATTCCGGCCTTCCCGGCCAATGATTTGGCCTTTCATGTCATCGTTGTCCAATGGGAACACGCTGACCGTATTCTCAATGGTATATTCCGATGCCATGCGCTGGATGGTCTGGATAATGATTTTCTTGGATTCCTTGTTGGCGTCCAATTTGGCTTGGTTGATGGTCTCTTTCACGAGTGCCATTGCCTCCGTTTCAGCCTTGCCCTTGATGGCCTTTATCAGTTCTTCCTTGGCCTCGGCCTGAGTCAAACGAGAAATGCCTTCGAGTGCCTTGATGCGCTCTTCGTTGGCAGCTTCGAGTTCTTCCTTGCGCTTCGCAACGATTTTGAGTTGCTTGTCCAGGTTGTCCTTGAGGGCATTGGTTTCGGCTACCTTCACACCAAACTCGGTGTCACGGGCATCCAACTCCTTGACCCTGTCCTTGAGCTTTTCTTCCTTGGATTGCAGGTCTTTTTCAAGGCCCTTGATTTCCAATTCCCGCTCCTTCACGGCCACGAGCTTATCCGCTTTTTCCTTCTCAAAATCAGCTCGCATGGAGTTGAAGCGGTCTTTGGCTTCTTGCACCTTGCGCTGCTTGATGGTCTCGTTCTTAGACTCGGCCTCGTCCAATATTCGCTTGGCCGTGTCCTGTGCCTTTTTGATTTCTTGTTCAGCCTTCGCCTTGGCCTCTTCTACGAGCGATGTGTTCTTGCTTTTCAAGGCACCGGAGACGATAAAGTACCCCACGATGGCCCCGACGACCAGTCCAATGACCAGCCCGATTCCTATTTCCATGATGTCAAAAGGTTAAAATGGTTAGCGGGCAATGCGGTTTTAGGATACAAAGCGCGTGCTTTGGCTTATAATGCCGTTTTGCCCAAAATGAAAAATACCGCAACGGGTAGGCTCAGTTCGTCGCTTCGTCAATAAGCGATTCAATGCGGGTAAGTTGTTCGGAAATATCCGGTGGTGAGGAAGCAATTGGAGCTTGATTGGACGTGGCTTTGTGCAAATCTACCGCATAACCAAGGAGCGCCATAGCGAGGCAGTCCTGTTTTTCACGGTTGGGATAGGCCAACTGAAACTTGTTCACTTTTTCGTTGACCTCCTTCACTATCTGGCGAACCATAGGTTCATCGGTCGCCTTTATCTTCAAAGGATACGGCCTTCCTGCTATCGTTACGGTCAGTTGCTTGCTGTCCTGTTCTTCCATATCCTAAGCGTTTTGAAGCCACTCAATACATTTATCTATCTCTTGGATGTATTGGTCAATCTGCTTTCTCAATTTTTGGGTGTTTTCCGAATCATCTCCCCGCTGCCCGGCCAATGCCAGCTGCGAGTTCGTCAGTCTTTCAGTCAATTCGCCGATGCGCTCATGCTGCGCTTCCAAATCGGCTTTGAGCTGGTTATTTTCTTTCAAAAGCGAGGCGTTTTGCTGGCGCAATGCGTTCATTGCTTCCAGCAACAGCTTCACTTTTTGTTCTATGCTATCGAGTTGTTGGGTCAACGTCAAAAAGAATTATTTGTAAACCCTTCTGATTCTAAGTCTTCTTTCATCAAGAACTGAAAAATGGTCAACCAACTTTTCATAGTTCTCAATGATAGTGCTCACAGTAAGTTCAATTTTCACTACAATTTCTACTCCACCTAGCCTCAAGAGTATCACCCCAAAATTTGGTTTTCGAAATCGTATTACTAAGTCACCAAAATCTTTGTCTTCGGTCAGCAAAATTAGTTGGCGATTATTGGCTATTTCCAATACTTCGTCATCAGAAATACCCGGATTCATTTCAACCACTGCTTCCACTTCGACTCCCGCTGCCCTCAGTGCCTCAACGATTTCAAAGTCAACGCTTTCGTCGGCAATGATTTTGAATATTTTTTCCATAAAACGTGTTTTTATTGCAAATTTAAAATCACGTTTTCAATCATGGCGTCACTGGTAGGGTTTATTGATTGGCTATACAAACTAAGCCGCTGCAACCACCACTTCGTTCTTCACAGCCTCGGCTGCAAACATCAAACAAGCATAAATTGCAGGCTTTTCCACCCTCGGATATGCTTTCAATAGCCGTTCTATGGTCTCACCTTTGCCTAATTTTTCCAAAATCAAGTCAACGGGCACTCTTGTGCCTTTCACCACAGGCTTCCCAAAAAGCACTTTCGGGTCGCTTGAAATATAGTCTTGCCAATTGATTTCAGTCATTTTCAAAAATACTTAACGCCTAATCAATGCCCCAAGTTTCCCTTCCATTGCCTCCATCATCTCCGTCATCACCGCATCCACGTCTTTGTCCTGAAGTGTACGCGTTGCGTCCTCGAAGGTAAAGCTCAAAGCGTAGGACTTTTTGCCCTCGCCCAGCTTGCTTTCGTCTTCAAAAACGTCGAACAGATTGATGTCTTTCAACAGCTTTTTACCAGCTTTTCTGGCAACGGCGGCAAGGTCGCTAAATTTCACGGATTTTCCAATCACAACCGCCAAGTCCCTGCGTACGGTTGGGAATTTATTTAGTTCCACAAAACTAATGCTCTGTTTTTTCGCAGCGGCCAACAATGCGTCCCAGTTCAGGTCGGCATAGAACACCTCGCCACGGATGCCCATTTTCTTGCTGATTTTCGGCTGAACCTTACCCATCACGGCCAGTTCTTGTGGGCCACGGTGCAGTTTCAGAGCGTAGGCAAAAGTATCGTCCTTCAAAGCCGTCTCTTGGTAGCCGCTCGTCAGGCCCACCCTCGCAAAAAGATTGCCGACCAGCGTTTTCAAGGTGAAAAAATCGGCAGACAACTTCTCCTTGTTGCGCCAGCTTTCCGACCAGCGTTGGCCAGTGGCCACCAACGATAGATGTTGAGGCTCAACATATTTCGGATTTCGGATTTCGGATTTCGGATTGGGGGCTGTGCTTGGATGATAGGTTTTCCCGAATTCAAAGAGCTTGAGGTCGTTTTGCTGACGATTCTGGTTGTTCACCACGGCCTCCAAGGCGCTAAACAGCATCGTGGGGCGCATGATGTCCAGTTCCACGTTGCTCGTGTTGTTCACGAAGACCAATTCACTTTCTTCCTTCGGCAATATTTCTTTATAAAACGCTGATTTAGACAGCGATAGGCTCATCGTCTCGTTGAAACCATTGGCAGCCAAATAGTCGGCGATGGTGTTGCGGACGCTGTTCGGGTCTGGCTTCTCGCTGCTCACCATGCTGCTGCGGATCTGTGCCGGGGCAGGCACATTGTCCAGGCCGAACACCCGCAGGATTTCCTCCACCACGTCGGCGGGGCGGGTCACGTCGGCCTTGTTGGTGGGTACGCTTACAGTGAAGGAACGGCTCGTCTCTTCCACAATTTTCATGTCGAGCGCTACGAGGATTTCCTTTATTTTCTCTTGCGGAATCTCCATGCCGATAAGCCGCTCCACATAGTCGTAAGCGACCTTAATCTGCTGATTTTCAATCGGTTTTGGGTAAATATCCACCACCTCGGAGGCGATTTCGCCGCCCGCCAGTTCCACCATCATGGCCGCTGCCCGTTGCAGGGCATACACGCAGACATTCGGGTCACTGCCTTTCTCGAATACCCTTGCGGCGTCGGTGCGCAGATCGTGGCGGGTGCTGCTGCGGCGTATCCATTTGGCATTGAAATGGGCGCTTTCGAGGAAGATGTTCTTCGTCGAGTCCTTCACGCCCGACTTTGCCCCGCCGAACACGCCACCGATACACATTGGCTTCGAGTCGCCATCGCAAATCATCAGGTCGTGGTCGCTGAGGCTGCGCTCCCGCTCGTCGAGACTGAGGAATTTGGTGCCTTCCGGCAATGTTTTCACGATGATTTTTTGCCCCGCAATTTCATCCAAATCGAAGGCGTGGAGCGGCTGGCCAAGTTCGTGCAGGATGAAATTGGTCACATCCACGATATTGCTGATGGGCCGCACGCCGACGGATTGGAGGCGCTTCTTGAGCCAGTCCGGTGACTCGCCGATGGTCACGCCTTTGATAACGACGCCAGCGTAACGGGGACAAGCCTCGGCGTTTTCCACCACCACTTCGATAGGGATGAGGGATGAGGGGTGAGGGATGAGGGGAGACACGGCTGGCATTTTCACGCCTTCTTTTTGCCCAAACTGCACTTGCAGCGCAGCGGCCAAATCCCTTGCCACGCCAAGATGACAGGTAGCATCCGAGCGGTTCGGCGTCAGGCCGATTTCATAGACCACGTCTTTTTCCAGCTTGAAATAATCCCGCCCGGTGGTGCCGATGGGCGTATCGGCGGGCAGTACGAGAATCCCACTATGGTCTTCACCCATGCCGAGTTCGTCGGCGGCGCAGATCATGCCTTGCGACTCTTCGCCCCTGATTTTTCCCAATTTCAAGGTCAATGGCTCGCCCCCCGTGGGGTAGAGCGTGGTACCAACTGTGGCCACGAGCACCTTTTGCCCGGCAGCCACATTGGGCGCTCCGCAAACGATTTGGAGCAAATCGCCTGCGCCGATGTCCACTTTGGTAAGGCTGAGCTTGTCGGCGTTGGGGTGCCGCCAGCATTCCTTTACTTCGCCCACGACGACGCCTGCTAGCCCGCCCTTGATGCTTTCCACTTCCTCCATGCCCTCCACTTCGAGGCCGAGGCTGGTGAGCAGGTTCGAGATTTCCTCCGGTGCGAGGTCAATATCCAAGTATGTTTTGAGCCAATTTAGCGATATGGTCATTGTTCTTAATTTGAAGGGGCGAAGATAGGAAAAAACAGAAACGCCGATTCGGTGTTCCGAATCGGCGTTTTTGATGGCGGTATAGAAAGCGAATAGTTACAGTTAGTGCTTTTGAACCTTAAAATTTGGCTTGCTTGTAAATAGCCGAAACGCTCAATTTCAAGTCAAACCGCTCCAACTCAATGACGTCTTCCGGTTCCGTGAAATAGCGGGTTGTCCAGTTGCCGTCATCCAATTTCAGGTGCAGCTCTATCCAAATATCGTCTTGCGAAATGATGAGGTAGTACCACAGGCTAGGTATCTTGAAATATTCCTTTCGCTTTTTGACCCGGTCACGGTAGCTGGAATCTTCGGATGCCACCTCTACTAACAACACCGGGTGCTTTACAATGTATTCGTGCTCGTCGTCAGAAACTGGGGCAACCACCATGTCCGGGTAGCGGTAAATCCCATTTGGCAGCACCTCTGCTTTTACATCTAGGTAAAATGCTTCATAGCCTTGTTCCAACAGGTGGTCGTCCATGAGCTTGACCAACGTTTTGGAAATCCGGTTGGCTTTTTTTGCTTCTCCAGCCATAGGTATGAGTTTTCCATAGTAGTATTCATGCCGAACCTCAGCGTGTTTTTCCAGTTCCAGCCATTCTTCCACGCTGAACTGTCGGTCGGTAATCTCCAAAGCTCCTATCGTCATTCGATTCAAGTTTCTACAAAGTTAAAAACAAAACGCAAACCAGCGCACATACAACAAGACCGGTGGGGAAATCGGCGTTTTGCCCCTTAAAAATACCTCGGATAAACCGCCTTCCGCAACTGCTCCATTTCCACCTCCATGCTATCCGGGTGCTTTACGGTGAAATTGAGCGAAACGGTCTTCACCTCGCCCGGTTGGAGCGTCAAGTCCCATATCAGTTTGCCCGTGTTTTCGATGCGGCGGGCACCGGAGATTTCCTTCACCTCCACGCTGATTTCCTTGACCTCCGAGATGGGCACTTGGTCTTGCAGCTCGATGGAAATGGGCTGTTTGTGGTTGTTTTTCACCGATACTTTCCAAGAAAAAGAAGAAAACTTGTTGCCGCCGAGGAACTGCTTGCGGCTGTATTCCTTCACTTTTTCCCGCTTCACGACCACGTTGGCGTCCCGGCCCAGCGACAGTTCCAGTGTATCGCTGAGGATGCGGGGATTGAGCTGCGCCATGCCGATGAAGTTCTCCTTCCGATAGACGTTGACCGGGCCAGCAATGAGGTCGAGTTTTTCCCAGCCCGTCACTTGCGCCAGCAAAAACGCATCCTTGTCGAGCTTGGGCACGGCGAAATGCTTGTAGGTGGCCTCCAATTGCTGCTCCATGATTTCGATGGAATAAGGCTTGCTGTCGGCGGGGATGGTATAGGGCGTCGGGATGTCGAAGTCGGTGCTGAGTTCCGAGATTTCGATGGTCTCGAAGGCGATATTGGATGCTGAAGAAGGCACTCGCACCCCATCCACGTTGTATCGGGCGTCCGGGTTCAAGTCATGCTGAAAATTGTAATTCTGCGACTGCTGGTTCATGTCCAACTGCGCCCGGCCCTTATTCTGTTGTCGAACGGAGCCAAGGTCAACAATGGTAGGCACGTTACGCAAGGCCCAAGTCTGCAACTGCGGCTGCCCGGCGCCCTGGTAGGGGTCGGCAGTGGAGAGGCGGAGCGTGACATTGTTCCAGTCAATGCCCGAATCGTTGAAGGCCAGTGCCCGGTATTTCAGCTTCACGGGTTCGTTGATATTGGTGGACATCAGGTCATAGACTGGGGACCAGCCCGCATTGTCCACCACATAGCGCAGCTTCATTTCGCTGCTGGTGCTGGCCTTCGCCTCGATGTCCACATACACCTCGGAGGTGGGGCGCCGGCCCTCGTTCGATTGACCAATTTGCCCCATGAGCCTTTTCTGCGTGGCCTCCGTCTCCGTTATTTTCCGCTGCAAACTGGTCAGCGTCGCATTCAGTTCCTTGAAACGGCTCCGGTAAAAATCTGCCGCCTTTGCCAGTTGCTCCACGGTCAATGCCTGCTCTTTGCCCGTGAGCACTTGGTTCTGCGTGAGCAGGTCACGCTCCTTTTCATAGGCCGCTTTATCGTCCGCCAATGCCTGCCGCTGCGTGGCCAGCACGTTGATGGAATCTTGCAGCAACTTTGCCGCTGGACTTGCCTCGCTTTCCCGGAAGAAATTGGTCTTGGTGGTCACGCTGAGCAATTGGACGCCGTTCGTGGCGGTCACCTGCACGCTCTGCGGGTTCAGTTTCGGCGAAAGCCCCGTGAAGATGACCCGCTGGCGCCCCGCCTTCAGGTTCAGGCTGCTGGTCTGTATCAGCTCCGCCCCTTTCAGGTGGATGGTAATGCTGGACGGCGTGGTTTTCAGCAGGGTCTCGGGCAGTTGCGCCCAAGTTTCAACGGCAAACAACAAGCAAATGACACTGGCGAGGATAGCGCTGTTTTTCATGAAAATGGATTTGATGGTGAATGAAAAGGTGAAGGTAATGGGGTTTATAACGCAAGGGATGCGGGGGGTGGTGTTTTTGCATAGGGGTGGGGGAAAAGAAAACGCCGATTCGGGGGGAATCGGCGTTTAACACACTGGAGGTTTTGGGAAATAACCCGTAGTTTTGTACCAATTAAACAATAGCCATGACTACAATTCCAGTCCAACCCGGTGCAAGGGCAGCCATGAACGAAATCCTGCATGGTGTCTCCGAATTGGATACGCCCGACCTGGAAAATTTCTTCCACCAAGTGGCCCACCTGCTTGCCAAGCGAAAAGCGCCCAGCCTTGCAAAACGGGAAGCGGAACTCCTCCTGAAAATCAGCGAGGGATACCCTGTTGAATTGCGCAAAAAATACGACGCCCTTGCCAGCAAAATGCAGGACAAAACAATTTCCCCGGACGAGCACCGGGAAATCCTCAACTTAACCGACCGCATGGAAGCATTGGACGCAAAGCGCCTCGAACTCCTGCTCGAACTGGCCCAGCTGCGAAACATTTCCCTCGACCAACTCCTAAGCCAACTCGGCTTGCCCCCCCACGCACATGGGTAGAAAACGCCTCCCCAAGTTGGTACGGCAAACCTTGGCAGAGCGGGCAAATAAGCGTTGCGAATATTGCCAATCCCGTTCCGACTGTGCCTGCGAATCCTTCGAGGGAGGGCATGTCTTTCCTTTTGCAGCCGGAGGCTCCGATGACCTGAGCAACCTGGCCCATACCTGCCGGGGCTGCAACAGCCGACTATCGGACAGGACCCATGCCACCGACCCCGCCACCGGGTTCACCGTCCCGCTTTTTAATCCCCGCAAAGACAAGTGGAAAGACCATTTCGCTTGGGATGAAGCCTACCTCAACATCATTGGATTGACCCCCATCGGCAGGGCCACCGTCGAGGCGCTCCAACTGAACAGGGAGGGCGTGGTGAATCTTCGCAAACTGATGAAATTGGGTGGGATTCATCCGCCTTCAACGGAGGAGGGTTAAAGTGCTAGCAAGGCAAGATTTCCAATGAAACAAATACATCTCGCCCTTCAACACCGCACGAGGATAGCGTTGTTTTTAATGAAAATGGATTTGACGATAAACGGAAGTTATTTCTTCAAAAACGGCTTCACCGCCACCGAGTCGGTGGGTGGCTTGTAATCTGGGCGGGTGGGCCTGCCGGGGATGATGGATTGGATGGAAGTATCCCGGTTTTGTTTTGCCTGCACGATGACGATGGAGTCCGTGATGGCAATGGCTTTGGTCTCGATTTCCTTGCGGCATTTTTTTTCCATATCCGTTTTCCAGCGCTCCAACCGCTCGGCAAGGCGCTCCTGCATGACCTGTTCTTTGGTCTTGGCGGGCTTGCGCTCGCAGGCAACGAGGAGGGAAATTGCCAGTAAAATCAAGCATATTTTCAGGTCAATTCTTTTCATTGCGAATAGGCATCATTGATTGGTTTCTTGGCGAAGACGCTGAAGCGCCTCCTTGACTTGGGCAGTGCGCACTTTCAGCATGGAGTCGGTCTTGAACTGCACGGCGCTGTCGAAATGGGCGGTGCAAACGCTGTCGTAAAGCGGTTTGAGCGAATCCACCGTGAGGCGGAAAAGGCTGTCCACGGCCTCCCGGTCTTTGTAGGCCAAGGTGGGCGGCGGCGGCTCGGTGCAGGCCATGCAGTAGGCCAACGGAAAGGCCAGGAGCCAAAGTTTGTTGCTTTTTTTATCCATAAAAACGGTGCAAAAATGGCTGCAAAACTAGGGTTTTCGACCGAACATCTTGACCAAAATCAATTCAGGGACTGAACTTCCTCATGCAAGCCCATCGTGCTACCCCCCTAATTTGCATACAGCATTCATCAACTTTTCACCTTTAAAACACAGTCTCATGTTGATCGACGACCACAAAATGATAATGGACTTGCAGATGGAGTTCCACCAAAAATTCCCCTACCTGAAACTGGAGTTTTACTCGGGAACCCATAAAGTGGGCGAGACTTCGCCCGCCAAAACGCACTTGGATGGGTCGCTGCTGCTCAAAAACGTGCGCACCGTCCACACCGAAGACGACCTCTACATCCGGGAGGAAATGAGCGTGAGCGAGCTTGAGCAACTGTTTTTGAACAAATACGGCCTCAACGCACAAGTATTCCGGCGCTCCGGCAACCTCTGGCTACAGACCTCCGCCACCGACCACTGGACGCTGGCCGAACAGAACCGCAAGGGCGGCCGCTCCGAAGAATTGCTTGAACAGAAAATAGAGGAAATAGAAGACAGGCAAGAGCGGTGAACGGCGAGTGGGGACTTGGTTGAATTGGGTAGCCCCCCGTCCAATTCAACCAATTTCACCCATTTCAGAGGCATTCTTGGTTTATACCCAACACATATTTTTCGACAACACCGATTTCGATGGCGGTCTCAGCTCCTTTGAAGCCGCCAATCATGTCGTCCGTCATGCTGCGGGCAGCCAGGTCGGTGAGTTTTTTGGCAACGGGGATGTACGACCAGTGCCACTTCTCTTCGTTGTAGCCGCTGCTCCTCGACTCGCCTTTTTTGGAATAGGGCTGGCAAAACCCGTATTCGTGAGCATGCTTCACCATCCATTGATAGACCTTTTTGCCGGGGCCTTGCTCGAAGGTATAGTTGTCGAGGTCGTTGAGGTCAACATCGGTGCCCCAATGGTGGCGGCTGCTGCCGGGCATGGAGCTGTATTCAAGGATTTTCAGCGCACGGGTCTTTGGGTCGGGGTATTTCTTGGCGGCGTTGGTTCCGTTCTCGATTTGGCGGCTGCCCGTCCATTTTCCTTCCCAGATTGATTTTTGCTTCTCAAAATTGCGGGTAGCCGAAACGATGGTCAACGTGATGCCATCGGCCTTGGCGGCGTCGGCCATTTTCACAAAGCTCTCGTAGGTGTCTTTCCGAAGGAAATAGCCCTCCTTGTCCGCATATTTTGCTTCCACGGTCACGAAATCGGGGTGCTGCGCCGGGTCGAATTTGCCCATGATATACTCAATGGTGAACTCCGGCGTCGGCTCGGCTACGGGAGCTTCAGCCACGGTTTGCGGCATTGCGGCAGCAGTGTCGGTTGTTGCCTCCGGCAAAATGGGCGACTGGTCGGTCTGCGCCGTACCTTGCTGGGTGCAAGCGTAGGCTATCGCTATAAGTGCTGTAAAAATTAAAACCCTCATGATTGAATTTGTAGAAGACATGATAAACAAAACCCCTTATTTGCACAAATGGAACCGCCCAGTGTACACCGAAACCCCAGTTTCGGTGCCAAACCTTCATGCCGCCGGAACTGGGGTTCCAGCTTACCCTACTCCGACAGCTCCAGCCACCGCATCTCCTTCTCCTCCAGGTCCGCTTCCACTTTTTGCAGCTCCTTCGTGAACTTGTCAATATCGGCGAGGCTGAGGTTGGTCTGCGTGAATTTCTCGTGGAGTTGCGCCTTGCGCACTTCCAGTTCCCCGATTTCCCGTTCCAGTTTTTTCAGCTCGTTCTTTTCTTTGTTCGTCAGGCCAGAGGCGGTTCGCACTTGTGAGGCAGCTTCTGTTTTTATTACTGGTGCAAAGGCTTGTTGCTGCCGCAATTCCCGCTCCAGTTCCACCTGCTCGGCCCGGTAGTCCATGTAGCGGCCATTGTAGTCCTTGATTTGGCCGTTGCCTTCGAAAACAAAAAGGTGGTCGCAGAGCTTGTCCAACAGGAACCTATCGTGCGAAACGATGACCACGCAGCCGGGGAACTCCTGCAAGAAATCCTCCAGCACGTTCAGCGTCATCACGTCGAGGTCGTTCGTCGGCTCATCGAGGATGAGGAAGTTCGGGTTGCGCATCAAAATCGAAAGCAGGTACAAGCGCCTGCGCTCGCCCCCGCTCAACTGCGAGACATACACCTGCTGCTGCTCCCTCGTGAACAGGAACCGCTCCAGCAGCGATGCCGCCGTCAGTTTTTGCCCCTTGTCCAGCGGGATGTACTCGGCGATGTCCTTGATGAAATCAATCATCCGCTTGTCCTCCTTGCCGAGGTTGATGCCCTCTTGGGTGTAGTAGCCGAACACGACCGTTTCACCGGAAACCACTTTTCCAGTATCGGGTCGCTCCTCGCCCGTGAGCATGTGCAGGAAGGTGGTTTTGCCCACGCCGTTCTTGCCCACAATGCCCACTTTCTCGCCTTGTTGGAACTGGTAATGAAAATCGGGGACGAGCTTCAGGTCGCCGTAAGCCTTGCTCACGTAGTGCAGTTCGAGGATTTTGCCGCCGAGGCGCTGCCCTTTGATGTCAATCTGGATGGCATCGGCGTCGAGGCGCTTGCTGGCCTTGTCCTCGATGTCGTAGAAGCGGTCAATGCGGGCGTTGGCCTTGGTGCTGCGGGCCTGCGGCATCCGGCGCATCCATTCGAGTTCTTTTTTGTAAACCTTCTGGGTCTTGTCCAGTTCGATGGCCTCGTTCTCCAATCGAAGCGCCCGTTTTTCCAGAAAATCCTTGTAACCGCCCGTGTATTTGTAGAGTTCGCCCCGGTCGAGTTCGAGGATATTGTCGCAGATGCGCTCCATGAAATACCGGTCGTGCGTCACCATGAACAGCGTGAGGTTAGGCTGCTTGAGATACACCTCCAGCCACTCAATCATGTCGAGGTCGAGGTGGTTCGTCGGCTCATCCAGAATCAGGAATTCCGGCTCCTCGATGAGCAGCTTGGCCAATGCGAGGCGCTTTTTTTGCCCACCGGACAGCGTGGTGACGGACTGCTCCAGGTTGGTGATGCGGAGCTTGAACAGGATTTCCTTCACCCTCGACTCGTAGTCCCACGCCTTGAGGTCGTCCATGCGGCTGAGGGCGGCCTGCAGTTCCTGCTCGTTGTTCGGGTGCAGCAGCGCCAGCTCGTAGCGGCGGATGGCCTTGATGGTCTCCGTGTCGCTGTCGAAGACGGCATCGAGGACGTTGTGGCCTGCGGCAAATTCCGGCTCCTGCGGCAAGTAGCCGATGCGGATTTCCTTGCGGAACTGAATCTTGCCGTTCTCCCCCTCGCCCGGCTCGGTGCCAGCGATGACCCGCATCAGCGTGGTCTTCCCGCTGCCGTTCTTGGCGATGAGCGCTACTTTCTGCCCCTTGTTCACTTGCAGGTTGACGTTGCGGAACAGGGTCTTTTCGCCGTAGGACTTGGTGATATTTTCTAAAGTAAGGTAGTTCAAGCTGGTGATTTGTGACTGGTGATTGGTGATTTGGGAGGGCAAAGGTACGGGGGATTTGGAAACTTGTAGGCAGGGAGAAGTTTGATAGAAACGGTCGTTTTGTTTTGGGAAAGCGCTTTGGAAGGTGATAGGTTTTTAGCTTTGTCCCACCAAAAGCGCAAGCGGTGACGGCTTGAACTTGGGGGAGTAGCGGGTATCGTTCCGAAATCGGGTCAATTGACGCTATTGAGTAGCGGGTATAAGTAAGTTAGCGGTAATTTTAAATGAGACAACTTAAAGACAATACATGGCAAATTAAGGCATACATCTCCGGACGTTCGGACTACGACTTTTTTGAAACTGAAGACGGAAGGTATGGTATTTACTTCTCAGAGATTGTCGAATATGGAATGATGAAGTTTGTAAGTCCAATCCAAATATGGACAGACAAACAAAATCCGAAAAAAATATTCCAATCAAAGAAGATAAAGTTTGAATTTCAATATTCTCGAAGCTGCTACTATCTTGAGAAATCTGACATCATCGTTTTGTTGACACCTTGCCACAGACAAAATCAATACGCCCTTTTGTATGTTTTACTTGACTTGACAAAGGGACAATTTGCACTAATAAATTCACCAAACTTTGACCTGAAAGAAATTGGCAAATTCAAAGTTCAACTTACTTTGAATTTTCGCTACAGTTACGACCAAGTGACAAAAGACAAGATATCGAAAGACAATGGTTCAAATATTAATTTAAGCGAACTTAATTGGCATCCCATTGACAAATTGGACAACATATGCAATCTGACATAAAAAACTACCGCTAACAGCACATTTTTAATAGGTGGGATTTCGTGCTCTGCAGACAGTTTTGTGGTAGCCGAAAGTTCAGTTCTCCGAATGAAGTTTAGTGTAAAAATCCCGCCCTTCGGGTAGCTGCAAAACGTTATGGGCATTTTAAGACAGCACTAAAACAACAGTCGAGTAAGGTGACATCTCAAAATGGCCGCAAAATCGTGCTAATTTGCACACATCAGCCCCCTCGTCAATTCCATACAGCAATCCCTCGTTCATTTCTCCTCCCCCACATACTCCAAAATATCCCCCGGCTGGCAGTCCAATGCCTTGCAGATGGCCTCCAAAGTGCTGAAACGAATGGCCTTGGCCTTTCCCGTCTTTAAAATGGAAAGGTTGGACAAGGTCAAATCAACCCTGTCGGAAAGCTCGTTCAGCGAGATTTTCCGCTTTGCCATCATCACGTCTAGGTTTACGATAATTGCCATAGCTTATATTGTGAGGTCGTTTTCAGATTTCATGTCCACGGCATTTTGCAGTATTTTTTCAAATATAGCTGCTGCTGTGGCCACCACAGCGCAGGCAAAAGTGGTTATTATACATAAGGCGATAAAACCCGCAGGGTCGTCATCTTCGTGATGGAATATCCTGATGTAAACGCCTGCCAACACGATTAAAACAGCCAATATAATGGCGCAATACTTTATGCCCTTTAAAGCCTGGACGGAGTCTATAGAGAACACCTGGTTTCGTCCGATATGTCCCAATAATTTGAATGCCTTGTACAGCGCAACAAAAAAAGCGATGGATGCGGCGTATGCATACAAGATAAGCGGGTCAGCGTAAATATGGAACAAGTCCAGATTCTCGGCCCTCCCCTCTTTGGTGGGCATGATAATCAAAAAGGCTAGCACCGCCATGCCGATTAGCACGACGACCACTTGAAGAAATACGGTGGAAACTTTTTTTACCATGACTTTGCAAGTTTATTTTACGCTGCAAAGCTAAGTCGTTTTTATTGATAATCAATAAATTTTTACTGTTCAGCAAAAAATATTT
>JADLHE010000229.1 GCA_020848965.1 Saprospiraceae bacterium | reverse complement strand
CCTATTCGCCTTCGCAACTCAGCAACCTGCTGCCCACGGCGCAGTTCACCGACCAATCCACGGATGCCGTGAAGTGGCGCTGGGTGTTTGGCACGTCGGGCATTTCCATAGAACAAAACCCCATGCATACTTTCCCCGACACCGGGCTTCAAGTAGTTCAACTTGTTGTTTTCCACCCAAGCGGCTGCACGGACACCATCCAAAAGCTGCTGGACGTGATACCAGAAGTGCGCTATTTCTTGCCAAATGCCTTCACGCCCAATGGCGATGGCACCAATGATGGCTTCCGAGGCAACGGCATGATGGAAGGGGCCACCGATTTCAAGCTTCGCATCTGGAACCGATATGGCGAACTGTTGTTTGAGACAGACGACCCATCCGAGTCGTGGAATGGCCGAAAGCACAACGATGGAGACCTTGCTCCGCAAGGCGTTTATGTCGTAGTGGTGACCTATACCGAACCCCGTGGCGAAAAAAAGGAGTTGCGAGGCTACGCCACCTTGATAAAATAGCCAAGGTTCCTACATTTGAAGGCGGGAAAGTTATTTCCAATTGTGCCCATAAACAAAAATCAACCCTTTCAGGATGAAACACCTATACCTGTTGGCCTTTTCGCTCCTCTTAAGTGGGCCGATATTTTCAAAGCACATCATTGGCGGTGCCCTCACCTACGAGTGCTTGGGCGGTGGAAACTACCGTTTTACCCTAAGAATGTACAGGGATTGCTCCGACCCATCAGGCGCTTATTTCGATGGCAGTGCCCCATTCTCCATTTATAAAGAAAACGCAAACGGAACCTATACCCTATTGGAAACCATCTACCGGAACGTAGAATCGCCGGAAGATATTGACCCCAGCGACTCGAACCCCTGCGTGGAGGTGCCGCCCAATGTTTGTGTGCAAGAGGGCATCTATAGTTTTGAATACCATTTTGCTGACTGGCCCTCCACTTCTAGCTACCATATTACCTACCAGCGGTGCTGCCGCAATGCGACGGTGTCGAATATCGAAACACCAGGCCAAGTTGGCGCAACTTTTACGGTGGAACTGACGGCGGCTGCGCAAGCGGTCTGCAACAACAGCCCAGTTTACAGCAGCTTTCCGCCCATTTTGCTCTGTGTGAATGAGCCATTTGTTTACGACCACAGCGCTTTCGATGCCGAAGGTGACCAACTGGTGTACGAATTTTGCTCACCGCTGCTTGGCGGCGGTCAGAGTGGCCTTGGTGGCGGCAATGCCGATGCTTGCAATGGCATCACGCCCGACCCGGCTTGCCCACCACCTTATGAGGAAGCCAATTTCGTGAACCCGCCCTACAGTCCTTTCAATCCGATGGGCGGCAACCCGCAGCTCTCCATTAACTCGCAAACGGGCCTGCTCACGGGCACTCCCAACACCTTGGGGCAGTTTTCGGTGGCAATCTGCGTAAAGGAATACCGCAATGGGCAATTGCTCTCCACCATCCGGCGGGACTTTCAGTTCAATGTGCTGATTTGCGATGCCTTGGTAAAAGCCGATTTTGTCACGCCCGGGCTTACGATTATCGGGGACGATTACTTCGTGAAAAGCTGCAACAAGCTCGACCTGCCTTTCCAGAACCAAAGCGTGAGCAACATAGGTATGGACTCGCTGCAATGGGAGTTTTTCATCAATAGCGACACCTTTATTTATGATGATGAAAATTTGGTGGTAAACTTTCCATCGCCCGGTGTTTATGAAGGCAGGCTGGTGCTCAACCCCGGCTTCCAATGCAATGACACCGCCCATATTACCGTAGAGATTTATCCGGAGGTGGTCGCCGATTTCGGATACGACTACGATACCTGCGTGGCTGGCCCCGTCACTTTCCTCAACCGCTCAGCAATACTGGGCGCTGGCCAGATTGCCAGGTGGGAATGGGAGTTGGAGCCGGGCTTGAAGGATTCCGTGCAGTTCAACCCTACATATGTTTATGTCGAACCGGGCACAAAACCCGTCAGTTTGCAGGTTTGGGACGAACATGGCTGCAAGGACGACACGACCCGCTCGGTGACGTACCAGCCCGTGCCCGCCATCATCTTTGTGAAGCCAAATGACACTATCAGTTGCGCCCCCGCCTTGGTTTTTTTCAACAACAAGTCAAGCCCGCTGGACGAAACCTACCAAGTCAATTGGAGCTTTGGCGATGGGGAGCGGGGCACCGAAATCAGCCCAACGCATAGCTATCTGAACACGGGAACCTATGATGTGCGCCTTGAAATCACCTCCCCCATTGGCTGTTACACCGATACCACTTTCGAGGATTTGGTGCAGATACTCGCACCGCCCATTGCTGATTTCAGCTACGACCCCACCAATCCGAGCAACCTCGCCCCTTTGGTGACATTTATGGAAGAAAGCCAGAACGCAGTTCATTGGGATTGGTACGTGGATGGGAAGCTGGTTGCGCAGCAACCCGATTTCAGCTTCAATTTCCTGGATACGGGCCTGCACGAGGTGAAATTGGTGGTCGTGCATCCGCAAAAATGCTTGGACACCCTCGTTCAGTTCATTGACGTAACGCCGGAAGTGACCTATTACCTGCCCAATGCCTTCACCCCAAACGAGGATACGGTGAACGACTTTTTCGTGGGAACTGGCGTGACGAGGGGCATTACCAATTTCAACCTCAGCATCTGGGACAGGTACGGCCAAAAGATTTTTGAAACCAATAAAGTGGATGAGCCTTGGAACGGCAGGCTGGGTAACGAGGGCAGGCAGGCTCAAAATGGCCTTTATTTATGCATTGTTAGCTACACGGGGCCGAGGGGCGAGCCTTTCAGTTATCGGGGCTATGCGACGCTGTTGCGATGAACTTTGACAAGCAAAAGAATTGGGAATGGCCAGCCGGGCTTTCAAAAGTGGAAATAAGGCAAATATTTTTTTCAAAACCCTTTTCCGTCTGGAAAAAACCCTTACTTTTGCGCCTCTTTTGAAATAGAACAACTTTAAATAGAAGAAAAATGGACGCCATTAAATACGTTCAAGAGCAACTTGCAAAGAAAATTGACTTCCCGAAGTTCCGTTCAGGGGATGCCATCGCTGTTAGCTATCGTATCATCGAGGGCAACAAAGAGCGTATCCAGGTCTTCAAGGGCAACGTCATCCAGATAAAAGGTACCGGAGCTACGAAAACTTTCACCGTCCGCAAGATTTCAAGTGGCGTTGGCGTGGAGCGTATTTTCCCCTTCACTTCCCCAGCAATTGCTGAGGTGGAAGTTCTGAAGCGTGGCAAAGTACGTCGCTCAAGGCTGTACTATCTGCGTGGTGCCATCGGTGCCAAGGCTCGCATCAAGGAGCGCAAGTTCCTGCGTGTGGCCCCAGTCGCTGGGTAATTCCCAAGCAATTGGCCAACAATTTCAAACGCCTTGCAAACTGACAGTTTGCAAGGCGTTTGTATTTTGCCAAAACCATTGAATGCAATGAAAAGATTAGCAGTTTTCTTGCTGTGGGGAATGCCCATGCTGTTGCTTGCACAGATTGTCAATATTGAGGAGCAGCGCATCACGGGCACCAGCGATTCCGTCCATTGGTATGGCCATTTGCGCCTCGGTGCAAATTTGGTGAAAGTGCAAGAAGAAGTGCTCCAACTCAACGCCAATGCGCAAGTGGAACACAAAATGGGCAAAAGCCTGTTTTTGCTGCTGACGGATGCCCGTTTCTTGAGGGCCGGTGGCAAGGATTTCAACAATGCCGGCTTTGCGCACCTGCGCTACAACCGTAAACTCACCGACCCACTTTCTGCTGAAGTTTTCACCCAAGCCCAGTACAATCGGCTCTTGCTCATCGAATTGAGGGCGCTGGTGGGTGCGGGGCTTCGCTATCGGCTCTACAAGAGCCAGTCTGGCAAAAGCCGAATCTATTGCGGAGCAGCCTACCTCTACGAGGAAAACCAGTTCACCGACGCCACTGGCGACCGTCAGTGGCACCGCCTCAGCGGCTATCTGTCCTTTACTTTTCGGCCTTGGACGGGCGTTACGCTGGTCAGCACCACCTATTTTCAGCCAAAGGTTACCTATTGGGCCAATTACCGTCTTGCCACGGAGTGGCGATTGGACACCCCGCTCGGCAAAAAACTCAGCTTTTTCACCGATTTTTCGCTGCAAACCGACAAGGCACTGCCCGTTGATGCCCCCGTAAGCAACTACACTTGGCAAAACGGGCTGACCTATAAATTTTAGTACGATGAACCTTCAAAAACTCAACGACACCATTGCGGAGTATGCCAATTTTTTGCGGAGCAACCCGCAACACGACCCCTATATGCCGTGGGAGTCGCAACGTGTTTTTCAGGAAAACTGGGAGGTGGAGGCGCTCGACTTCCGCACCATGTTCGACCGCAGCTTGGAGAACTCCCGCTCCCGCCGACTCTGGAAACGGGAACATTACGAGCCAAAAGACATGATGCTGCGTTTCATCGAAATGAACCGGGAGTTCGTGCGGCAGGTATTCCAAGACCTTTTCAACGAAAGCAAGGAAATAGAGGGGCGAATCGGGCGGTTCAGCTACCACTGTGATGAACTGCTGGCCGCTTGGCACGAGGAGCGCCCCGGCTCCAAACTCAACAGCCACTACCACAACGACGGCTACCAAATGGTGGCGCTTTACTTG
>JADLHE010000228.1 GCA_020848965.1 Saprospiraceae bacterium | reverse complement strand
TTTCCGAAGCTGAGGTAGAGTATATTAATTGCGGTCATGATAGAAACTGAAAAAAGCAAAAATACCATATTTTCAGCAGCAGTAAATCATGCTCACAATTTGCATATTGACAAATTAAGGCCAACCTTTGCCTTCTTTTTCATCAAAAACAAGAAAACATGCTTCATCGCTTTCTTTCCATCCTGTTCCTCATTTCATGCCTCGCCGCCCATGCGCAGCAAACCTATTTTGAACCCGGTTTTGTGGTAATGAACAATTCCGACACCCTTCAAGGCTATGTGGAGCGGCTCCGGGACGACAAATTGGCCTTCAAGACCCATTTCAAAAAGGCCATCTCCGACCAAGACAGCACAGGCTATCTGCCCTTTGAAATCAAGGGTTTTGGCTTCAAGGCATCTGGCATCTATTTCGAATCGGTGGAGTACCGGAAAAAAACGGCCAACGCAGACAAGGTTGCCCAACGCTTTGCGAAGCTGATGGTGGCGGGCTATGCCAGCTTGTACAAATTAGAGCTTTCGGAATCCGATTTCGAGGAAAGGGACTTACTACTGATGGATTTTCAATATGTTTATATCCTTAAAAAAGCAGAGGAAACCTTCACGCTCGACCAATACATCAACCACAATAAAGAGCAGCACAAGGATTTTATCGTGCCGAGGTATATCGGCGTTTTGAAGCTCGCCTTTCAGAACTGCCCCAGCAGCGCCCCGCAGTTGGCCGACCTCGATTTCGAAGACCAAGACCTGATAAAAGCCACCGTCAACTACAATAAATGCCGCTTCCCCGACCGTCCGGTTACCCAAACCACTTTTAAGGACAAGACAAAATGGGGCTTTGGCGTGGAAGGCGGCTTGATTGCCCGCATCAAGGACGAAGACCGCCCCAAGGCCACTGGCTATTCGGTGACGGCCCTTGCACGTCGGTTCAATTTAGGGGAAAACGAGCGGGCCTGGACGAACCTCGGCCTTGGTTTTTTCGCCCTTTACTATGAAAAAGACGGGGAAAGCGCCCGGTACACTGGTTTGCGCATCCCCATCATCATCAATTATTTTCTGACGAAGAAAAAACAGGGGCCTTTCTTCAGCGCTGGGGTCACCGCTTCCAACAAATTCTTTTACCTGAATGCTGGGCTTGGGCTGGAGTACCAAAACGTGAACCTTGGCCTGATGCTGGAAACCAACCCCATCCGCCTTGCCTCGCCCAAGCATTTGATGTTCCGGGCTGCGTATTTTTTGGATAAACCGTAACCCAGCTTCACACAAATATTTTGCGCTTTCAAGCCCTTGGTTTAGGTTTGCCCAGAATCAAAATTGAGCTTATGGGCAAGACATTTACCTGCTTCGTTCTCGCTTGTTGCTTCGCAACAACTCCACTGTTTTCTCAGGACAACCATAGTTTCCAGCGCCGCTGGCAAACTGAAGATGGGGCCGTGCTCGTCAACTACGACGCCATTGCGCTGCCCGACCGGGGCAATGTCTTCGGCGGTTTGGTGGAGTTCACGCCCGGCTCCAACCTCTACCTTCCCTGCATCTGGCGCACCGACTGCCAAGGCAAGGTGAAATGGGCCAAAACCTTCAACACCTTGACCGAGACCCCGAACAATGCCTACGGGCGGGTGCTGGCCTTGGGCGACAACGATTTTGCACTGGTGGCATCCACGGGTTTCTTCTTCACTTCGCCCCTCAACGACATCTTCGTGGCAAGGGTGGACGGTGACGGCAATACCCTTTGGGCCGAGATTTTGGGCGGCGGCTCTGGCGGGCAGGATGTCGCACAGGGTGCCGTTGCGACCGCCGATGGTGGCTTGGTGATTGCCGGAAAAACGGCTTCTTATGGCACCGATGCCAATACGAGCAGTGTTTATACCGACCAATATTTCATCAAATTGAATGGCAACGGCCAAATCGTTTGGAGCAAAACGGTTGGGAACCCACAAGCCATTGACCGGGCCTACGACATCAAGGAATTGGCCGATGGCAGCTTTGCTGTGGCAGGTTCTTATCTTCACGAAGGCACGTTTTACGCCAATCTATTGAAGCTAAGTCCGAGCGGTGACCTCCTTTGGAACCGGGGATTTGGCGAACCCATTGCCCCACAGGCCAACCACGGCTACGGCCTATTGGCCACTTCCGATGGCGGGTTTCTGGTGCTGGGTGGCTCCACCAACCTCCATGAAAATTTCCAGGATTTCCCCGATTTTTTGGTCGCCAAAACCGATGCCAATGGCATGGCTGAATGGACAAGAGTCTTTGCGGGCAGCCTCGGCGACTACTCAGAAAGCGCCTCCAGCGCCGTGGAATTGCCGAACGGCAATTATGCCATTGCTGGCGCAACGTCCAGCTACCCATCGCAGGGTTTTGTGCCCAATAAATTCACGGTGCTGGAACTGAGTCCGACGGGCAGCTTGGAGCAGGTCATCGGCTACAATGGCGGCTCGTCGCACTATCCCCGCATCAAGCCCGACCCCTACGAGGGCGGCTACCTCGTCAATGGCTTCACCAACTGGACGGGCTACGGCGGCAATGGCAACCTTTTTGAACCTATTTTGGTGAACACCGATGCCAACTTAAATATGGACGGCTGTTTCCAAACGGCACTGACCGCCCTTACCATTTCCGCCAATCCTAGCTTTGATTTGCCCACGGATTTGCCCAGCGTCAGTGGCACGGGTGCGGCCATTTTGCCCATCATCGTGGATGCTTCCGACCTTAATTTGAAGGACAGTACCATTTGCGAATCAAACGGTTATGCCGATTGTGCCCCATTTTCCAGTAGCTTTGAGCGGAACTTAGCTTTCGACTTCGAGGTTTATCCAAACCCGGCACAAGCTGGGCAAACCATCCATATTTACTGGTCGGAGCCAGCCGTTCGGGAAGTGCTGATTTACGATGTAAATGGGCGTTTGGTACAAAAGCACCGACCCGTATTTGCGATGCAAAACGTGGAGTCGAGGCTGGAGAAACCCGGCGTTTATTTCGTCAAATTATGGAACGGCGAAAGCAGCGTCACCCGAAAATTATTGGTTTGGTAAAAGAGCAGCTCGAAGCCACACAAGACTAAGTTATAAAATATGCCTTCAACCACCCTAAACATTCCCGCACTTGTGCTGCCCACCAAGCTGGATGGACAAGCGGCCTATCAGGTGCAGCCCGTGTTCTTCGGCGCACCGGTCGGGGTGCATCGGCGTTACAGCGAGGCGGTCAGCCTCTTCAAGCGGCAGATGAAACGCCGCTACACGCAATACGCCTTCAATCGCAACACGGCAGAGCAACTGCTGTGGTTCAAATTTGGACCGGAGGTTCGGTTGCACCAGTTCCTGCTGGAGTTCAGCATCGGCAGCCATTTCATCAAAGGGAGGTTCGGGGTGGCCAGCTTCGAGTGGCAGGGCCTGACCTATGGCTGCCTGCCCGCTTTCGACTCCTTTATGTTCATTGTCCGGCAAAACGAGCGGGGCAAGGCCGACCTGAAAGCCGAAACCGAGCGCATCATCAAAGTGCTGCTGCGGGACTACAAACAAGAAGAAGGTAACGATTTTGAAGCCGATAAATACTATTCCGATAAAAAAGAGTTCTTGACGAGCATCCAATTGGAGGTCAGCTACAAGGACAGCAATTTCAGTTTTGAAAAACCGGATTTGGAGGGCATTCTGGCTGCCTTCCGGCAACAGGAGCAGTTCGATGGCGGCGAGGAAATCGAAAAAGTGGCCGCCGACCTCGGCGCCAAATATCCCGACGAACTGAACCGGGCTTGGCACCAAGAGCCTTTGGTGGAGCAGTTGCAGCAGCTCATTTTCAAGAAAACGGACAACAGCCCCATTGTGCTCGTGGGGCCGGAAGGCGTGGGTAAGCACACGCTCATCCACGAAGTTACCCACCGCTACATGCAGGGCTTTGCGCAGCACAGCGACGAATACTACCGTCGCCATTGCCTCTGGCACCTGAACCCCAACCGGGTCATTGCTGGCATGAGCGTGGTGGGGCATTGGGAAAAGCGCTTGGAGGCCATTTTGCAGTTCATTCAAAAGCCGAGCGGCAGGGAAAACTACCCCGACAAACTGCTCGTGGACAACCCCGTGGCCTTGCTGCGCATCGGAAAATCGGCGGGCAGCGACCTTTGCATCGCCGCTGTACTCAAGCCTTTTTTGGAAAAAAGAAAGGTGCAACTCGTGCTGCTCGCCACGCCCGAAGAATGGAAAATCGTGCAGGAAACCGACCGGAGCTTCGCCGACCTTTTCCAAGTCATCAGAGTGCAAGAGCCGGACACCACCACGGCCATTAAAATCGTGCTGCAAAACCGCAGTTTGCTGGAGCTTCAAGCAGGCTGCTCCATCACCGTGCCCGCTATCAGCCAGTTGTTCACCATCCAGCGCAACTACCTGAAAAACAAGGCATTACCCGGCTCGGTGATGCGGTTGCTGGCGCAATTGACCACCAAATACAGCCGCACGACGATAGATGCGGCGCAAGTGCGGGAAGAATTCAAATCGTTCAGTGGGATGCAGGAGCAGATTTTCGAGGAGCAGACGCCCATCGAAAAGGACGAACTGCGGCAGGTGCTGGCGCAAGAACTGGTCGGGCAACCCCAGGCCGTGGACGCACTCACCGGGGCCATCCACCTCGTGAAGGCCCGCCTCACCGACCGCAACCGACCGCTGGCTTCGTTCCTATTCATCGGCCCGACGGGCGTGGGCAAGACGCACGCCGCCAAATTGCTCAGCAAAACCATACTCGGCTCCGATACGAAGCTCATGCGCTTCGACATGAACGAATACATTGACGCTGGGGCGCTCCATCGCCTCATCGGCGATTTCCAAAACCCAGAAGGACAACTCACGGGCAAGGTGCGCTACCAGCCCTTCGGTGTGGTGCTGCTGGATGAAATCGAGAAGGCACACCCCAGCATCCACGACCTGCTGCTGCAAGTACTCGACGACGCCCGCCTCACCGATAGCTTGGGCCGCACGGTGGATTTCTCGAACACTATCATCGTGATGACCTCCAATCTCGGTGCCCGTGAGGCTGCTTCGCAAATCGGCTATGCCTCCGAAAACCGGGACGAAGGTGCCGTGTATAGAAAAGCCGTGGAGCAGGCTTTCCGACCAGAATTGGTCAACCGCATCGAGCAGATGGTGGTCTTCAACCCCTTGACCTTCAACGAGATACAAAAAATTGCGCAGCTACAAATCAGGGAACTGCTGCAACGGGACGGCTTCGTGCGCCGCACCACCATCGTCAATGTTTCGGGCGAGGCGCTGGACTGGGTGGCCCGCCGGGGCTTCGATGCCCGCATGGGTGGCCGGGCGCTGAAACGGCAAATCGAGCGGGACTTGACCTTGCTTTCTGCCGAGCAATTGATAAAAACCACCTCGGATACGCCCGTCATCCTGGATATTTTATTGGAAAATGAGCGGTTGACGCCCCATATCACGCCCATACAATTCATTTCGCCGCTCGGCAAGGATTGGATGCCAGAAATACCCGACGAGCAGCAGGCACTGCGCTTTTTCAATAAGCTGTTGCAGCGCATCGAGAAAGTGGAGCGGGACGTGGCCAATTTCGAGCGCAAGCACCAACGGGAAGACCACCTCTACAACGTGGCCGGACAGGATGCCGATTGGAAGCATTATGATTTCAAGAACAAAGTGGCCAATCTGAAAGAAAGCCTGCAATTCAAGGCACTGCGGCTGAGGGAACGCAAGGCCACGCTCACGCCCGTGCTGCCCTATCGCCTCAAACGGGTTTACCTCAATTATTTCGAGGTCGGGCAGGACAAGGCCAGGCGGGAGGCGCTTCGGGACAAGCATTTTCAGGAAGAAGGCATGAAAACGCTACGGGAAGAGTACCGCCACCTCAGCCCGCAATTTGATAGTTTCCAGACGGACTACCTCGTGAGCTATTTTGACCTCACTTTTTTGGAGGCGATGCTCCAAGGCTTTTTGGTCCAAAAATCGGACAAGCTGGTACTCCAACTCGAATCCTGTGTGACCAATGCGGGAGTCACCGAAATGGAGTTTTTGGTAAACCAATACAGCCAGTTGCTGCACTCGATGGATGTGGCCCACACCATTGCCCCCAATTTGCAAAGCATTGAAGCTGAGGAACATAGCTTGGCAAAATTGATGCAAGGCGAGGCTGGCCTGCACTTGTTCTACACACCGGGCGGCGTGCCCGTGCCCATACGGGTTTCCGTGAAAAACAATGGCGAAACCTTGCCCGCACTGCCCTTGGTCATCCGGATTTACGACGGCAAGGACACCCAAGCCGACCTGCGCACGGGCTACACCAATACCTTCAGCATGACGGCGGACGAGATGAAATTGCTTATTTTTGGGGGGATGAAGGTTTGATTTCCCTTCCTATCTTTGCCGCCATGACGGAAAAGATACTCATCCTCGATTTTGGCTCGCAATACACACAACTCATCGCCCGCCGGGTGCGGGAACTGAACACCTACTGCGAAATCATCCCTTACAACAAATTGCCCGAATTGGACCATACGGTGAAGGGCATCATCCTCAGCGGCAGCCCGTTCTCGGTACGGCAGTTAGATGCGCTCCGCCTCGACCTGAGCACAGTCATTGGGCAGCGGCCAGTGCTCGCTGTTTGCTACGGGGCGCAGCTCATTGCCGATAGCCTTGGCGGTGAGGTACAGCGCTCCGAAAAACGGGAATATGGCAAGGCCGCATTGACGAAAATCCATTCGAGCGGTGCCTTGCTGGAAGGCGTGCCCGCCGACTCGCAGGTTTGGATGTCGCACGGCGATACGATTACCAAATTGCCACCGCAATTCGAGTTGCTGGCCAGCACCGAAAGCGTGGAAGTGGCGGCTTACAAGGCAAAGGACGGCGCTTTTGCACACCCGGTCTTTTGTATCCAATTTCACCCGGAAGTGACGCACAGCCTCGACGGCATGACCATCCTCCGCAATTTTGTTTACAATATCGCTGGTTGCAAAGGGGACTGGACGCCCGCCCATTTCATCGAAGAAAAAATTGCGGAGCTGCGCAAAACCATCGGCGACGAACGGGTGCTGATGGGCCTGAGCGGTGGCGTGGACAGCACCGTGGCCGCCGAACTGCTGCACAAGGCCATTGGCGACCGTCTCATCTGCTTTTTTGTGGACAATGGTTTGCTCCGCAAAAACGAGTACGCCGAGGTGTTGGAAAGTTATAAAACAATGGGCTTGAACGTGGTCGGCATTGACGCCCGCCAACGCTTCTATGATGAGCTTGCTGGCGCAACCGAGCCGGAGAAAAAACGCAAAATCATCGGTCGGGTCTTCATCGAGGTGTTCCAAGACGAAGCGAAAAACCTATCCGATATTGAATGGTTGGGGCAAGGCACGATTTACCCCGACGTGATTGAGTCGGTATCGGTGCATGGGCCGAGCGTCACCATCAAATCGCACCACAATGTGGGCGGGCTGCCTGAGCTTATGAAGCTGAAAATCGTGGAACCGTTGCGCTCGCTTTTCAAGGAC
>JADLHE010000227.1 GCA_020848965.1 Saprospiraceae bacterium | reverse complement strand
GGAGGTGCTCCGCAAATCGGACTTTATCACCGTACACGTGGGTGGCAAGCAAGCCATCATCGGCGCCGACGAAATCGCCAAAATGAAGGATGGCGTCATCCTCGTGAACACGGCCCGTGGCGGCTCCATCAACGAGGACGCCCTGCTGGCTGGCCTTGCCTCCAGCAAAATCGGCGGCGCTGGCCTTGACGTTTTCGTCGGCGAACCAACGCCCCGCCCTGAACTACTCAACCACCCCCGCATTGCCGTTTCCCCGCACGTCGGCGGCTCCACGCAGGAGGCCCAGTCGGCGATTGGGATGGAATTGGCGGAGCAAATCATTGAGAAACTGGGTTAGAAAGTTGGCAGTTTGACAGTGGGCAGTTGGCCGTCAGTTCGACAGTCAATTTAGTCCAATAGTCTCTGGACTACCCAAAATCATAAGAGGTGGTATCCTTGCAAAAGATACCACCTCTTTGATTTTAGCAGGTCATTGACTAAACAGCTGCAACCCAACTGCCCACTGCAAACTGTCAATCTGCAAACTAAAGCTTAGCGACAGCGGCGCCCGGCTGAATCAGCCGCCCCGTCTCCTTGGTGTTCTTTGTTTCCGCACCCGTTTCTTTCAGAATTTCATAAGCTTCCTTCGTGGTAAGGTCTGGTTTCAGGCTCTTCATCAAACCAAGCAAGCCTGCCACATAAGGCGTGGCCATGCTCGTGCCGTTCATGGTGGCATAAACGCTGCCGGGCATGGTAGAGTAAACCTTCACACCGGGCGCAGCAACGCCCATTTTCACGTCGGGAACCATATTGGAAAATGAGGCACGGCCCAGCAATGTGTCAATCGCACTCACTGTGATGACGCCTTCCACGTTTGCTGGCACGAACTCTTTGGCATTTCTATTGGCATTGCCTGCGGCAACGACCACGATGCAGCCTTTCTTGTTGGCGTATTCGAGTGCCTTTTGGTACGCACGTTGGCGGCTATCGGAACTGAGGCCACCAAGGGAAAGCGAAAGCACGTCGGCACCACGGTCGGCGGCTTCGAGCATTCCGTTGATGATAGATTGCTGGGTGCCACTGCCACCGTCCGAAAGGACTTTTACGCTCGTAACTTGCACAAAATCATTGGTTTGTGAAAAAGAGGCCACCCCTACCCCATTGTTGCTCACCGCTGCGGCGATGCCTGCGCAATGGGTGCCGTGTCCAGCCCGGTCGGTATTGTAAGCAGATTTTGTGGAAGTAAAATTGGCCTTCAAATCCTCGTGGTTGGCATCTACGCCCGTGTCGAGGATGGCGATGAGGGCACGTTTCTTCGGTTTTTTATCTTTCAAAACCGTGTAAAGTTCATCCACTTTCATGGCCTCGAAGCCCCAAAGGTTGGTCAATCCAGGGTCGTTGATGCCGTATTTCTTGTTCGCTCCGGGGATTGGCTGCATTGGTTCCATTTCCATTGGCGAAAGGCTCACTTGCTCGTTCTCTTCCAGCCACTCCACGGCAGCCCGTCCGGCGAGTTCTTTTTTCACCCTCGGAAAATCTTGGACGGAAGGCACATCCACCACGAAATAGTCGTCGAGGTCGGTGGCGGTGGCGTCATTTGGTTTAAAAGCAGGCAGAGCAACGAGGCCGTATTTTTCCAAAACCGTCTGAATATCAGCCAGTTGCGACCCCTCCCTAATTTCGATGAGCAGTTCTCCGTTGGGGTCGAGGCCAGTTGGGGCGGGCGTAGAAGTCGTTTTTTGCTCCGCAACCACAGCCTGTGGGAACGTGCTTTTCAATTTTTCAAAATAGAACGACTTCAAGCCAAAAAGCACCACGGCCAATGCTCCGATATACGCCCATTTGTTTTTCCTAAAAATGCTCAAGGCAATCGGCACTGCACCCAGCACCACCATCTCCCGCAACAGCGCCGGAAACTTGTAAGCCCATTGGCCTTCGGCCAATGCCCAAGAAATACCAAAGGTTGCAATGCTTCCTAGAAAGATTTTGCGCAAGAAATCACTGCGTTGTTCATTGTCACGAAAGAAAAACCAACCGCTTAGGCTGGCGAGGCTGAGCACGAATGCAATTGGATATAGGTTTGAGAACATCGCTTTTATGATGAATGGTGAATGATTGGGCACTTGATTTAAGTGCAAATTGGATAACCAAAAATAGCTGGAACTACCCTGCCCAAGTTTTTTTTTCGACGAAGGAAGCCAAAGCATCTAAGCTTCAATTGGGCGGAAATGAAAGCGGGCTATCATTGTTTCCAATGACAGCCCGCATTCTTGCAGCAGAGCCGCTTATTTTTAAGAAAAATAATCTTTCATTTTATCGAAAAACCCTCGTTCGCCTTTCTCTGGAGCAGGTTGAAAATTGGGCAGGTCCTTCATTTTTTCCAACATCCGGCGCTCTTCATCGGTAAGTTTCTTGGGCGTCCAAACATTGACCTGAATGAGTTGGTCGCCTTTTTCGTAGCTCTGTACCGACGGCACACCTTTGCCTTTCAGCCTGAAAATCTTGCCTGCTTGCGTCCCATTTGGCACCTTGATTTTCACGGGGCCTTCGATGGTCGGCACCTCGACGGAAGTACCAAGTGCAGCATCGGCAAAGTTTAGATGGAGGTCATAGATAACGTTGAGGCCATCCCGTTGCAAGTGTTCGTGCGGAATTTCCTCCACATTTATGAGCAAATCGCCATTGGGGCCACCTTTAGCGCCAGCGTTTCCTTTGCCGCCCAGCGAGAGCTGCATTCCCTCGGCCACGCCTGCTGGGATGTCAATATCAATGGTTTCTTCGCCATAAACCCGTCCGTCCCCCTTGCAACTTGGGCAGTTGGCGGTAATGGTTTCACCGGAGCCTTGGCAAGTTGGGCAAGTCGTTGTCGTTTGCATTTGCCCAAGGAAAGTGCTGCGCACTTGGCGCACGTAACCAGAGCCACGGCAAGTGCCACAGGTTTGCACGGAACTTTTGTCCTTTGCGCCTGAGCCGCCGCAGGTCTGGCAATGCACCTGCTTGTTGACCTTTATTTTTTTGTTGACGCCCGTGGCAATTTCCTCCAAGGTCAATTTGACTTTGATGCGGAGGTTACTGCCCCGTTGGCCCGTGGGCCGACCGCCGCCGCCCCGTTGCCCACCACGGAAGAACTCCTCAAATGGACTACCGCCTCCCCCTCCGAACACATCGCCGAATTGGGAGAAGATGTCCTCCATCGTCATGCCGCCTGCGCCGCCTCGGAAGCCGCCGCCGCCCATATTTGGGTCAACGCCTGCATGACCGTAGCGGTCATATCGGGCTTTTTTATCGGCGTTGCTCAGAATCTCATAAGCCTCGGCAGCCTCCTTGAACTTTTCCTCGGCTGCTTTATCGCCGGGGTTGCGGTCAGGGTGAAATTCGAGCGCTTTTTTTCTGTAAGCCTTTTTTATAGCGTCGGCATCTGCATTTTTTGCAACACCGAGCACTTCGTAATAATCTCTTTTTGCCATTTCAGATAGCTGTGTTTGAATGTTTTATTTTTTGCTTGCCATCACAAAATATTGAAAATCAATAATTTGCAAAGCAACTAATGAAACCAACTTCCAAACACTTTTATTTGCCCACCACTACTTTGGCGTGGCGAATGATTTTATCGTTAAGTCGGTAACCTTTTTCGACGGTATCCACCACCTTGCCCTTGAGTTCTTCAGTGGGGGCTGGGATTTCAGTGATAGCTTCATGCAATTCAGGGTCGAATGATGCGCCGTTCGATTCCATCGCTTCCAATCCCTTGTTGCGCAGCACGGTGTAGAGTTTTTGATAGACGAGGTCAACGCCAGTGTCCCAACTGTTGTCAGCTTTGCCTTCGGCAAATTTTTTGGCCCTGTCAAAATCGTCCAAAACTGGCAAAAGTGCTGACAGAGTGTCCTGGGCAGCGGTTTTCATGAAATCCAATTTTTCACGCACCGAACGCTTTTTATAGTTGTCGAACTCAGCAAACATGCGCATGTACTTGTCCTTCATTTCGTCCAACTGTTGTTGAAGGTCGTTCGTATCACGCTGATTATCAGCAACTTGCCCTTCGTTTTCAACTTCTTGGGATTCGTCGGTTGCAAAATCTGTGACATTATCGGGTTGTTCCAATACCTCTTCTGGCTGCTGTTCCGCAGTCTTGTCTTTGCTGGTCATTTTTATGAATTTTTTAAACATGGTTCAACGCTCAAGTTTATCAATATTTTTGCCATCGGTAAAAAACGGTCAATTTGTCAGATTGGAAGGGAAAGGCCGTTTTTTTGTAAAGTCCTAGGAAGGATTCTCTAGGAAATTGAACAAAAAATCACTCAAAGTGCATTATAACGCATTGATTCTGAACATTTTAAAAAAGTCTCTATCCACATTTGGCTTTTTGCTAATCGCAATGGTGGTGAGCAGCCAAAATGATGTGGTTTTTGAAGCGACGACCGACGCCAAGCAGGTTACCTTGGATGGTTATTTCGAAGTGTCGTTTACCTTGAAAAATGCCAACGGTTCGCAATTTGCGCCACCGAGTTTCCAAGATTTTGAGATTTTGGCTGGCCCCAGCACATCGAGCAGCATGCAAATCATCAATGGGCAGGTGAGCAGGGAAATGTCGTTTGGGTTTACACTCCAGCCAACCAAGGTAGGCAAATTCACGATTGGCAGTGCTTCCGTGAAGGCCAATGGAAAGACTTTTCGAACCACGCCCATTTCGGTTGAAGTAGTAAAAGGAACGCCAAAGTCGAAGGCTAGCGGCGGCGAAGAATTTTTCATCAAAGTTATTCCCAACAAGCGCACAGCGTATATTGGTGAACAGGTCATGCTTGATTTCAAGCTTTACACGAGGGTTGCCATTGAAGGATATGAAATCCCTGAGGACCCCAATTATGACGGGTTCTATGCCGTGGAGCTTCGGCGTTTCAACTCCAACACGGTTCAAGAAGTTATCAATGGACAACAATACGTCACGAAAGTCCTTCGGAGGATTGCCTTGTTCCCACAACAAGCAGGCAAATTGACCATTGAGCCTTTCAAAATGCAATTGGGAGTTGTAGATGATGGAGGTCGGTCATCCAGTTTTTTCTTCCAGCGCAGCGTCCGGCCTGTGAATTTCACCACCGACGCTATTCAAATAGATGTTAAACCATTGCCCAATGATGAACCAAGTGACTTTTGTGGTGCCGTTGGCAAATATGAGATACAAGCAGGCCTTGACCGTAAGTCAGCAACTACTGATGACGCAGTTACACTAAGGGTGGTGCTCAATGGCAATGGGGACATTAAGCGGGTGCAACCACCATCCCTAATTTTATCAGATTCATTTGAAGTTTACGAACCTAAAATGGTGGACGAGAAAACGGAGGAAATCAGGAGTGAAATAATAAGTGAAAAGACTTTTGAATACTTGATTTTGCCAAGGTTTACAGGTGCTTATTCATTAAGGCCAACAGTCAGCTATTTTGATAGCGAGAAGGGGCAATTCGTCAAATTCTCAGTGGGGCCTCTTCCTCTAAATGTCAAAAAAGGTACTGGCAAGCCAAACACAAACACTTCGAATCAAGGAACCCAAGGATTGAAAGACATTCTAGCTATTAAAACTTCTGCCAATCTGAAAAAAGCAGCTATTCCTTTTGTTGGTTCTTGGATTTTTTGGCTGCTTCTCATTCTACCTGTTATTCTATTTACGGCTATTCTTTCCAAGCAAAAGAAGGAAAAAGCGCTTGCCGCTTCGATAGACCCTTCTGAAAAAAAGGCTAAAACCGCTGGGATTGAAGCACAAAAACGACTTGCAATTGCAAAACAACAACTTCAAACAGGGGATAGCAGGGTATTTTATGATGAGGTATCAAAGGCATATATTGGCTATGTTTGTGATAAAACAGGATTGCCACTGTCGCAGTTGACGAAAGAAAACACTAAAGAGAAACTCAGTACCTTTAGCTTAGATGAAGGTATCGTTGACGATTTCGTGAAAATAATTCAAACTTGCGAAGTGGCGCTGTATGCTGGATTGGATAACCCAGCCTCCATGCAAACAATGTATGAAAAAGCAGTTGAGGTCATTTCAAAAATAGAGGAGGAAATTCAAAAACGAACTAAATGACAAGCAAAGTGAACGGTACTAACATCAATGAGAGCAAAGTGCTATTGTATTGCTTTGCTATTTTATCCGTTTTGAACATTTTGGCTGGAATTGTCGAGTTAGAATGGTTGGGATTTTTAACCAAACCACTATTGGTCAGCTGTTTGGCGCTATGGTATTACCGTTATTCTAAAAATGTCGGAAAAAAACAATACTCCCGTGCATTCTTTTGGGGGCTTAGTTT
>JADLHE010000226.1 GCA_020848965.1 Saprospiraceae bacterium | reverse complement strand
TCTCAAAAAATTGGAAGATTTTTTCTCAGTTTTGGGAGAGGATTTTTGGGTACGGTATATCGGACTGATGGTACGTTTGATATGACCAATGTCAATGACAATGCAGTTTACACTATGCAACCTGGTACCTTATACCGCAAAATGGATGAGGATAATCAGTACCTTTACTTAAAATCAATCGGGAGAACCGAAGTCACAGCAAAAAAGGAAGTAAAGGCTTGTTATTCAACGTCAACGCCCGATGCAAGGGACATTCTATATAAAGTTGAACTAACAAAAATTGAGGCTTACCAAAGGGTGTGGCAACAAGGGTTGTTTTGGAATGCAATGATGCTCCCCGTTAAGTATCGGCCCGTCATCAATTTTAATGGCAAGGAGTATCCCAAGGAGTTTTCTACCGACGTTTCCATCGGTCAGTTTCTTGGGTACAGGGTCAAAGTGGGCAAGTCTTACACGCAGTTTATGCAAGCTGGTGTGTTTGCAGGGCCTACCATGATTCAATTCCCGACTGCCGCCATAGATGCCAACGGCAACCCAATACCTGATAAAATCTCCAACGATAACCTGATAGGCTTTACACACGGTGCAGGTCTTGTTTTTCAGTTCGAGCGCTTGCAGCTTGGATTGGTAATCGGTAAGGACAACCTCGGTGGGGAGAAAAGCAAGCAATGGCAGTACGACAACCAGCGCTGGTATTCCTTCGCTATTGGTTACAAGTTTTTCGACAATAAATGGGCTTGACCCTTTTTCTGATTTGTCATTAAAGTAAAACTTGCAACATTCACTCTTAAATAAAACATTGAAAACATGAAGTACTTGGTTCTTTTATTAGCGGCAATAAGCTTGTTGAATAGCGCTTGCCTAAAGTCCGCCAAAGCCTTGGAAGGCTCTTTCGTTGGCCTTGGCGATAAGATTATGAACGACCCATCATCAAAAGACGCCAGGATAATGATTGTGCATGGTACTGGCCGGAAGCCACACGATTATGCGGACAGATTTGTGAACAGGCTTGTTCGGAAAATTGCTGCCCAGCACGATGTAGATGCAAAGATGGTAGGTGAAGAAAAGCGCATAACTTTCAACAACATACCTGGTCATATTAAATTCAGAAAATACCAAGTGGGGGATAGAACCATTCGTTTTTATGTTGTGAATTGGTCAGCTGTAACCGCACCTTTAAAGGATACATTGCAGGCAAATGAGAAATCACAAAAACTTTGCCCCACTTTACTGGGCAAATCATTAAAAAAGAGCTTATTGATTAATGAAATGAGCGATTTTGTGTTTTACGCTGGATACTACAAGGATGAAATAAGAAAGCCGGTGTATGCTTGTATGCAGTTGATGTACGTGAACGATGATAGCTTGGAAAGTTTTCAGCCAGTAAAAGTTGATACAATACTTGCTAAGCAGCTCAAAAGTATAGAACTAACCAACAAGAGTGTTTACCTTGTAACGGGAAGCATTGGTTCAAAGGTTGCTTTGGATATCATGTCAAATTACGCTGCGAATACCCAAGAGTATAATTGTAACGATAGCGTTTGTAATTACTTCTCTAAAGACTTAAAAGGCATTTACATGCTTTCTCACCAATTGCCCTTGCTGTCCAACCTGTATATGAAGAATCATAATAATTTGGGACTCAGCTTCAGAGAATATTATACCTATCAAAATTATTTTGGGGTTTGCAGGTTTTTAATGAAAAACCCCTCAGTTGATTCGATTGACTTTGTCGCATTCAACGACCCCAATGATTTGCTGGGATTCAAATTGATAGATGATGAGCCTAAGTGTTACTGCGACAATAAAATTAATAATGATTGCAATTCAAGTAATGAAATTTGTATAGATGCCCAGAAAAAAATCAACAAAGTATCTTGCTCCGTTCACAATACAAGGCACCTACTTTGGTTGGCATCTTGGATACCTGCAGCGCACAAAAGAATTTACAAAAACAAAAAACTTGTTAGGATTTTAACAAGGGGTGTCACGCCCGATGGCAAGTTGCGAAAGCCCACGGTTATAAAACCAAAGCTTTAATGATGAAAATGACTTAGCTATTGGTCGAAACAACCATCTTCATGACAAAAAAAAGGCGGCGAAAAGGGTTTTTGAATCACCAAAAATCCTTTTCGCCGCCCTTTTTTTGTCCCGAATAAAGACGATACTATTTCTTAAACGGCATCCCATTCACCTTCCTACCAATATCATAGCCCATGCGCACGCCTTCTTCGGCATCCATGCGGTAATGCACGCCGAGGGGGATGCGGGAGTAGGCGTTTTCCTCGGCCATTTCATAGAAATTGGAGAAACTGCGGGGCATGCCCAAGAAATCGGTGCGGCCCTCGTGGGTGCGGTCGGTCATGGCGTAGTTGTAGCCGAAAATATCGGTGAGCACCTCGGCAGCGGCCGCCCCGAAAGTGGCGTGGCCGGACGGATAGGCCGGAAAGCTGGGCGTGAAGCCGAGGTAGTGCACCTGCCAGTTGGGGTCTATCAGCCGGTTGATATAGCTGATGGGGCGCTCCACGTTGTAATAGTATTTGCTGTACCAGCAAGCCACGCCCGCATCGTTGAGGGCCATGGACACCTTGGCGTAGGTGTAGAGCGCCAGTTCCAGGCTGGCGTTTTCCTTTTCGAGCACTTGGGTGGCGATGGAAATCCAACGGGAAGGTGGGCTGAGGGCCACGCCAAGCGCATCGTCGCTCCAGAACTCGGCAATCCAGTTGTCCGTGAAATCGTTCTTGTTCACGGTCAGGAAAACCTCTTGGGCTTGGTTGTAGAACAGGGAATTCGACTCTTCGCTGAAAGCGATGGGTGGCCTGGCCAGTTTATCTTCATTGTGGATGGCGAAAGTGCGCACCTGGCCCCAATAGGGGAACACGGCCCTGCCAAAGTCGGGGGCGGTAGGCTGCCAAAGGCCGGGGCCTTGGGGTGGGGTATAGGTGTTCGGGCGTGGGTCGAGGAAGGCTTCGTCGCCGTAGGGGTCGGTCATTGACCAGTCCCAAACCGCTTCGGCCACTTCCACGCCCCGCTGCACGGAGCGCTCGAATATCTTGCCACCCACTTTAGCCTTAAAATCATTGTTGAAATCGTTTTCAAGGTTCAACAACCGGAACTGAAGCTCGGTCTGTTGGTCCACCACCAATATATGGCCGGGGAAGTAATGCTTCATCATGGTGGCATAGGCGGCATTTACCACCGTGGGGTAGTGGTATTCCAGGTCGGCGTCCGCTTTTCTGATGTCCAAACCGGGGTACAGCGAAGCCAGCGACTTGTACTGTGGCATGGCGTACATGGCCGCTTCATAAGCTGCCAAGTTGACATAAGCCAAGGCACGTGGGCTGGGGCCAGGGCGGTAGCCCTTGGCATAGCGGTCGAGGTCAACGTAGAGCTTCATCCACTCGATGGAAACCTTTGCGTCTTCGTTGGCGGCTAGGTTTTCTTCCTTGATGATGGGTTCGTCCGGTTGGCAGGCAGGCAGGAGAACGGCAAGTAACAGGCTCAATAGCAGGAACTTACCAGCACTTTGTAGAAACTTCATGTTCATGGTCAATTTTTAGCTTTTTTAAAAATCGGATAGGGAAAATTACCTTGCAAAAATCGGTCAATTTTTGTTGGAAATACTGCATTTGCCACAGCTATTTTTCAACTAAATTCAGAAATACCGATATACTGGTATCCGAGATAAGTGGTTAATTTTCATACCTTTGCCTCGCTTAAAGCTGATAGTCCCACCTGAACATTTTACTTTGGTTGAAAAGCCAAATGAAAGGCCACACACCTAAGCCCACCCTCACGTTCCATAAATCATTTTTGAACTACACTCTGCTGAACGACCAATATGACTGTTTTTACCCGCAGTTTTTTCTTTCGCTGGGCGTGTTTCCTTGTGACCATCGGCGCTGTTCATGCCGAAAACACACCTCCGCCCGTACTGCCCAATCCATCGGCTTGCGGCCTCCACCTCTTCATCACCGAAGCTGGCTGTGGCCCCGCCAATGAGTTCCCAATCAACGTGGCAGCCGCTCCGGGTACTTCGATGGGCGGCAATGTTTACCTAAAAGAATTGCGTTTCGTCATTGACCACGGCTGGGTGGCCGACTTGGATATTTTCCTCAAATCGCCTTCCGGCAAAATAGTGGAAATCAGCACCGACAACGGCGATGCCTTCGACAATTACGGCGACCCCAACGATACCACTTGCAGCGCCTACACCAGCTTCGTTTCCCATGCGGTGGCCAATGCCTGCAATCTGCTGAGCATCAAAGATGGCAATGCGCCCTTCCTTGGCTCCTATTTGCCCGAAGGCAATTTCAGTGATTTCAACGACGGCAGCTCGCCCATCGGGCAATGGACCCTGATGATTTGCGACGATGGCGCCAGCAACCTCGGCTACCTCGAATTCGTCGAGCTTGTTTTTGAAGCCACCGATTGCGTGGCACCTACCCAAGTCGCCGTCTTGCAGGAAGATTCCACGTCCGTCAGCTTGGACTGGGTGACTGGCTCCACTTGCGACGATATAATCGTGGAATTCGGCCCAGTGGGCTTCACGCCCGGCACGGGTGCCACGCCCGGCATGGGCGGCACGGTGGTCATTGGCCATTGTCCGCCGTTCGTGCTTACTGGACTGCTTCCCACCACCACTTACGATATTTACTTACGGGAAAATTGCGGCAGCAACCACTTCTCCCAAAATGCCTGCCCCGTGCAGGCCATGACCACCTGCTCGCCGCCCCCGGCCACTATCGTCGAGGACTTCAATGCGCAGCAGCTTTGCCAGCCGCTTTGCGGGGTCAATTGCCCCATCACCGGCACTTGGCGCAATGCCAGCAACGACAATTTCGATTGGTTGGTCAACCAAGATACCACGCTGACGGCCTTGACGGGGCCTCCCGGCGATTTTCCCGGCGGCGGCAAATACGTTTATCTGGAAGCCTCCGGCAATTCCTGCCGCAACGGAAGACGGGCGGTGCTCATCTCCAATTGCATCCAAGTGGTGGCCAATGCCGACTCTTGCGATATGTCCTTCGATTACAATTTCCACGGGGTGCATATCAACGGGATGTCACTCGAAATCAGCACCAACGGCGGCCAGACTTGGGCAGTGCTCTGGAACGCCAGCGGCAACAAGGGCATCAATTGGCACAAGAAATTCATTGACCTCGATGCTTACAGCGGCATGACCGCTCAGTTCCGCTTCGTGGGCCGTGGCGGCAGCGGCCAGTTCGCCGACCTTGCGCTCGACAATATCGTTTTCTACGGCTCCACCGACCTTGGCTTCCCCGATTTCGTGAACTACCTCGACACCGATGGCGATGGCTACGGCAATCCCGATTTTTTCATCGCAAGCTGTCAGCCCGCCAGTTTCACGGGCTATGTGCCCAATGCCGATGACTGCGACGACTCGGATTTCTTCATAAACCCCGGCATGGAGGAGTCGCTCTGCGATGGCTTGGACGCCAATTGCAACGGCGATGCCGACGAGTATTTCGTGGCCCCGGTTGTGACCGAAAGCCAAGTGATTTGCAGCGGCAGCAATGGCTATGTGGTGGCTTTCCCCGCAAATTTCGGGCAGATTAGCTGGTACGATTCTTTGACGGGCGGCCAAATCATTGCCGTAGGCGACACGCTTTTCCCAGACCCCAGTTCCCTCGTCAACAATGGCACGGACACCTTGGTGCTGCAGTTTTATGCAGAAGAATTGACGATGAGCGGTTGCCTCTCAAATGAGCG